>JADLBI010000194.1 GCA_020847775.1 Opitutaceae bacterium | reverse complement strand
GGGGCGACGAGTTTGTCCACACGTCCGTTGACATCGTGTTCGGCGGGGCCGGCACCTTGGGCTTTGAAGGTGAGTTGTCCATCGGCCCAGCCGCTGATCAACCAACGAACGTCACGCGTGATGGCTTCGACGTAGTGGGTGTCTTCTTTCGCGGGGTTGGTGTCGTCGAAGCGCAGGGTGCAGCGACCGTTATTTTCCCGCGCGACGCCGAAATTGAGGCAGATGGAGCGGGCGTGACCGAGGTGCAGGTAGCCGTTGGGTTCGGGCGGGAAACGGGTGACGATGGTTTGGTAGCGACCCTCGGCGACATGTTGGGCGACGAGGTCGCGAATGAAGTCACTGGGAGCGGCGTTGGGAGCGGCGTCGGACATGAAAGGGAAAGACTGATGAATTAGCGGCGCGTTTTGCCGAAGGGCGCGGTGGAGTTCGTCGGCAGGGTGCCGTCTGCAGCCATTTCGCGCAGGATCGTGCCGAGGTAGGGGATGAGTTGCTTCTTGCGGCTGACGATGCCGGGTAGATCGAATACCTCCTCGTTTTCGACGTGCGGGTAGGAGATGCGGCTAATGAAGCTGGCATCGCCCTTGGCGAGGAGCAGGGAGTTTTGCGTGTTGATGTCGGTGACCAGCAGACAGGCGAAGGCAAGGCCCTCCGCATCGCGGAGTTTTTGCAGCGCGTGCGCGATGGGTTTGGCGTGGTCCCAGAAATTGCCGAAGCCGAGTTCCTCAACTTGGGAGACCGCAAAGCGCACGCCCTCCTCGTCGTAGATTTTGAAGTCGGAGCGCACGATGTTGTCCGGCGGGCTGGCGAGAATGACGGAGCCGGAACTGAAAATCACGTCGGCCAGTTGGCGCGGATCGACCCGGGCGATGCCAGCGAGCCAGTTGAGGATCTGGCCGTCCTTTGGCGTGGTCGTAGGGCTGTTTAACAGCAGCGTATCAGAAATGAGACCGGACATCATGATGCCAGCGAGATCGGGCGAGGGTTTCAGGCCTTCGCGGCGGAATAGGTCGGCGACGATGGTGCAGGTCGAGCCCACGGGCTCGTTGATAAAAAGAATGGGCTGCTGCGTGTTGAGCGCGCCGAGACGGTGGTGGTCGATAATCTCGGCGATGAGGGCCTCTTCCGCGCCGTTGACGGCCTGAGTCATCTCGTTGTGGTCCACGAGGGCGAGGCGAGTGCCAACGGGTTTGAGCAAGTCGCTTTTGGTGACAATGCCTTGGAGCACGCCGTGATCGTCGGTAACGAGCATGGCGTGGGCGGAGGTGGGGCTGAATTTCTTGCGCAACTGCGCGATGGGCGTGTCCGCGTGCACGGTGCTAATGTTGCGCTCGATCACGCGGTCGAGGGTGGCGGCGGTGCGCACCAACCAGGCGGTGGTGGCGGTGTCGTGGGTGCTGAGAATCACGCTGACGCCGCGTCGTTTGGCATGTTCGAGCACCGCGGGATCGACCGCCAGACCGCCGCTGATAATGAGGGCACGGATGCCGATCTCGATGGCTTTGAGCTGCACGTCGCGCCGGTCTCCGACGATGATGATGGATCGTTCGGGCGGCAGGTTTTCGCGTTCAGAGATTTTCCAAAACGTGCCAATGTCCATCGCGCCGATGCGGACGTAGAGCTCCTCGAGACGGTGCTCTTCCACGAGATTGAGCACCTCGGCTCTGAGGGAGCGGACGATACGGCCTAGGCTCGTGCGCACCTGCCGCATTTGTCGCGGCTCACTGACGCGGGGCACGAAAAATCCGCCCATTTGGGCAAGGGAGACGGTGCCGAGAATTTTGCGGTTGTCGTCGGTGATCGGGAGAATGCTGATGCCGTGGCGGTCGAGCACATCGAGCGCTTCGGCGCAGGTGGCACAGTCATGCACCGAAATGACATCGCGCACCATGAGGTCGTGCACGCGGGGGCTAACGTCGCTCAGGTAAAGAGGGAGGGGTTGGTTGAAGCGGGAGAGGATGGTGTCGATGCGGGCGTTGGAATTGCCGCAGCGGGCCGCGATGTAGCCTTTGTCGCCGCGTTGCTCCTTGAACGCGGCGTAGGCGATGGCGGAGCAGATGGCATCAGCATCGGGGTTTTTATGCCCGATGACATAGGTGTGCCCCTGAGCGGGGGCGGCTGGCGCGGCAGTGGCTGGCGACATGGCAAAGGCGCGACCTTGGCAGAGGCGCGCGCCTTGGGAAAGCGATAAAATTGCGGAGTGACCGCTTACCGCGGGGTGCCGCCGGGTGTGCCGAGGCCGGCCCGCGAGGTGCCCCAGACTTTCACGCCGGCCCGGTTGGGGAGGGCCTCGAGCAGATTGTCGGTGCGTTGGCCGGTGACGGCGTTGATGAATTTTCCGGTCGCGGTGTCGGGGTAAAACTCGACGTTGCCGCCGAGGTAGACGACATAGCCGCCGGTGTCGCCGTAAACGCCGTTTTGCGGGTCCCAGGTGCCGTCGGCGCGAAGGCCGCGCGTGAAGGCGACCGGGGTGGTGGCGGGGTCGCTCATCTTGAGTCCGCCAACGAATTCATAGCTCAGTTCGCGGCCGTTGGTGAACGACGCATCGAGTGTGTTGCGGTTGCCCGGCGCGAGGATGGCGGTCGGGGCGACGCCGTTGAACTGCGCGTCCACCTTGGAAAAATAGAGGACGGGATCGGTCAACGCACCGGTGCGAGCGAGGATGCCGGGCCAGAGGAATACCCGGGCGGCTGCATTGAGCGCTCCCGCCGCGTCGGGGTCGGGGAGGCGGTCGTTGTTGTCGGTAGCGTAGATCATCGCGGCCTTGGCGATCTCGCGCAGGTTATTGGCGTCCACCGCTCGCTGGGCTTTTTCGCGCACACTGCCGACGGTGGGGATCACAATCGCGGCCAGAATGCCGATGATAGCGATGACCGTGAGCAATTCGATGAGGGTGAAGGCGGAGAGGGCGCGGCGAGGTGCGGAAATCATGGCGGGGCTGGTTCCGGCATCGTCGGAGCGAGGCGGCCAAAGACAACCCGATTTTGCGGCCGGACTGGACAAAGGATTCTGCCGTGACGTAGCTTGGACGGGTATGAAGATTTACCTCGATGGAAAATTTGTGGATGCGGCTGACGCCAAGATTTCCGTGTTCGACCACGGACTGCTTTACGGTGACGGGGTTTTCGAAGGTATTCGGCTATACGGCGGCAACGTCTTTCGTCTCGAGGAGCACTTGGAGCGGTTGGAGTATTCGGCCCGGGCGATCATGCTCGACATCCCGCATACGCGGCAGGAGCTCAGCGACATCACTTGCGAGACCTGCCGGCAGAATGGGCTGACCGATGCCTACATACGCTTGGTCGTGACGCGTGGGGTGGGCGATCTCGGTTTGGCGCCGTGGCTTTGCCCCAAGCCCTCGGTGTTTGTCATCGCGAGCAAGATATCGCTCTACCCGCAGGAACATTACGACAACGGCTTGGCGATCGTCACCGTGCCCACGCGCCGGATCAACCCCGCGGCGCTGCCGCCGACGATCAAGTCGCTCAACTACCTCAACAACATCCTCGGCAAGATCGAGGCGAAGCAGTTTGGCGCGCTCGAGGCCATCATGTTAAACGACCAAGGCTATATCGCCGAGTGCACGGCAGATAATATTTTTATTGTGCACAAGGGCGCGATCGTGACCCCGGCGGCGTCGCAAGGCGCACTCAAGGGCATCACCCGCGACACGATTTTCGACATCGCGGCCGAGCTCAACGTGCCCATTCACGAGGCGAACATGACCCGTTACGATGCGTGGTGCGCGGACGAATGTTTCCTCACGGGTTCGGGTGCGGAAGTCGTGCCGGTGGTCAAGCTCGACGGCCGCGTGATTGGCTCCGGCAAGCCGGGCGAGATCACGCGCCGGGTCTTGGCCTCGTTCCGCCGCCGTGTGCTGATCGAGGGCACCAAACTCTGAGCCGCAGGCCCACAGGTTTGCGCTGCTTGTGCCAAGCTGACGCGGCGCGCTCTGACGTGAGCGCGACATTGGCGCGAATATCTTGCGCCCGGGCGCTTGCCAGCCGGGGACAGTGTGGCATTACTACTGCTCTACTGCTTAGCGAACACCATCCATGGCAAACTCCCTGAAATG
This sequence comes from Opitutaceae bacterium, assembly GCA_020847775.1. Lineage (GTDB taxonomy): Bacteria > Verrucomicrobiota > Verrucomicrobiia > Opitutales > Opitutaceae > Cephaloticoccus. The sequence continues at coordinate 3,406 of JADLBI010000194.1, read as the reverse complement.
CGACCTCTGTCCGAAACCAGCGACCGTGCACCTCACGCAAATCGTGAACCAAAAGGTGCACAAGGTTGATCTGTGCGAGGAGTGCGCTCAGGCTAAAGGGGTAACCGACCCCAATGGGTTTTCCCTCGCCGATTTGCTGCTGCAGGCCTCGCTTAACCCCGGACAGACCGAGGCCGGCCTGCGCTGCGAGCAATGTGGGTGCACGCAGAACGATTTCAAAAAGCACGGGCGCTTTGGTTGCCCGCATTGTTATGAGACCTTTGCCCCGGTGATCCAAGGCATGCTTGCCAACATGCACAAAGGCGTGACCCACACCGGCAAGGTGCCGCAGCGCGCACTCGCGCGCAAAAGTCTGCACGAGCGCCTGAGCCGCCTCGAGGAAGCACTGAACGACGCTATTAAAACCGAGCGGTATGAAGACGCCGCCCGATGCCGCGATGAAATCAGCCAAGTCAAACAAACCTTTGGGAGCGAACCGTCGCGTTAAACCCATGACCATCGAGTCTCTGATCGATACGCCCTCGGAACTGACGGACGCCTCGAACAGTAAGACCGCGATCGTGCTCATGACGCGTGTGCGTTTGGCGCGCAATCTCGCCGCGATGCCGTTCCCCGGCTGGGCCCGCCCCGCGCAACGCGAGGAGGCTTACGATGTCTGCCGTGAGGCGGTCGCTTCCGTTCCGGCGATGAAGCGCGGCCTGAGCGTGGCGGTGACGGAGCTCAACGAACTGGAAAAGCAGATCCTGGTCGAGCGGCACCTGATCAGTCGCGAGTTGAGCGGGGCCAAAGCAGGCTCTGGTGTCGTTATCAGCCAAAACCAATCCATTGCGGTTATGATCAATGAGGAGGATCACCTCCGCATCCAAGTGTTGCGCGCTGGGTTTCAACTCAAGAAAGTCTGGAACACCATCAACGACTTGGACACCGCATTGGAGGACCACCTTGATTACGCCTATTCGCCGACGCAGGGCTACCTGACGGCTTGCCCGACCAACCTCGGCACTGGCATGCGCGCTTCGGCCATGATGCACCTGCCCGCACTCGTTATCGCTGGCCAGATGGAGAAAGTTGTGCGCGCGGTAAACCAGCTCGGCATGGTCGTGCGCGGTTTGTTCGGCGAGGGCTCGGACGCCAGCGGTAGCATCTTTCAAATTTCCAACCAGACGACCCTTGGTGAGGCCGAACCCGAGATTATCAAGCGACTCGACAGTGTGCTCCGGACCATCATCGAGCACGAGACCAACGCCCGCCAGCGGCTGATCGAAAACGACGCCGACAAGCTGTTCGACAAGATCGGCCGCGCCTTCGGTATCTTGCAAAACGGCCATTTGCTCAATTCCGCCGAAGCCATGAACCTGCTCTCGCTAGTGCGCCTCGGCATTGACCTACGGATCTTCGGCGAGCATGAGCGGCCGCGTGTGGACCGCCTTTTCATCGAGGCCCAGCCCGGCCACCTGCAGCACGCGCACAAAGGCCGCTTCGAGGCCACGCAACGCGACCTCATCCGCGCCCGCCGACTGCGCTCCGAGTTTGCCAATTTCGCCCAGCCTGATTTTACTAACGCCGGAACCAACTAAGCCGATCATCAACCCAAGCCAACCATGTCCCAAGAGCCGATGAACAACTTCACCCCACGGGCGCAGCAAGTGCTGGCGCTCGCCCGCAAGGAAGCCGATCGTTTTCACCACAATTACGTGGGGACCGAGCACTTGCTCCTCGGCCTGATCAAACTGGGCCAAGGGGTGGCGGTGAGCGTGCTCCAAAAAATGGGGCTCGATCTGGAGACGGTGCGTGCGGCCGTGGAAAAGCAGGTGGGCACCGGCACTGAGGCCAAGACCTCCGGTAGCATCCCCTATACTCCGCGCGTGAAGAAGGTGCTCGCACTCGCGGGCAAGGAAGCCAAGACGCTCAATCACTCCTACGTTGGCACTGAGCACATCTTGCTCGGCTTGCTGCGCGAAGGGGAGGGCGTTGCCGCGCGCGTCCTGAAGTCACTTGAGATTGATATTGAGCGCACGCGCAATGAAATCCTCCGCGAACTCGATCCACAGTTCTCCGGCGGCGAACCCGGCGGGGAAGAGACCGCCGCGGCCGGCAGCGGCCCCAGCGGTTCCTCTGAGGACAAAAAGGAAGTCAAGACGCCCGCACTCAAGGCCTTTGGCCGCGACCTCACCGAGCTCGCGCGCAAGGGCGACATGGACCCGGTTGTCGGACGGCACGAGGAGATCAAGCGCGTCATCCAGATCCTTTGCCGCCGCACCAAAAACAACCCCGTGCTCATCGGCGAGGCCGGTGTCGGCAAGACCGCGATCGTCGAGGGTCTCGCGCAGGAAATCACCAACGGCAATGTGCCGGAGATATTGCTCGATAAAAAGGTGGTCACGCTCGACCTTGCGCTGATGGTCGCGGGCACCAAATACCGCGGCCAGTTTGAGGAGCGCATCAAGGCCGTGATGGACGAGATCAAGCGCGCGAAGAACATCATATTGTTCATTGACGAGCTGCACACCATTGTCGGTGCCGGTGCCGCCGAGGGCGCGATGGACGCGTCGAACATTTTCAAACCCGCGCTCTCCCGCGGCGAGCTCCAGTGCGTCGGCGCGACCACGCTCAATGAGTATCGCAAATACATCGAGAAGGATGCCGCCCTGGACCGCCGCTTCCAGAGCGTGAAAGTCGATCCCCCTTCCGTGGAGGACACTATCACCATCCTCAAGGGCATCCGTGGCAAATACGAAGATCACCACAAAGCGGTGTTCACCGATTCTGCGCTTGAGGCTGCGGCCAAGCTCTCGGACCGCTACATCACGGGCCGTTTCCTGCCCGACAAGGCCATTGACATCATGGACGAAGCCGGCTCGCGCGCGCGCATCAGCGCCATGGTCCGGCCGCCCGACCTGGAGAGCTTGGGCAAGGAGATCGACGCCGTCTGCACGCAAAAGGAGAAGGCCATCGCCGACCAGCATTTTGAGGAGGCGGCCAAGTTCCGCGACCAAGAGAAGCAGCTACGGACCAAGCTTGAGCAGACCACCGCTGAGTGGCGCAAGGCGCGCGACGAGAAGCGCGTGCCCATCGATGAGGAGCTGATCATGCAGGTGGTCGCCTCATGGACTGGGATTCCGCTCAGCCGCATGGAAAAGAAAGAGAGCGAAAAACTCCTCTCGATGGAGTCCGAGATTCAAAAAGTAGTCGTCGGCCAAGACTTGGCCGCCTCGGCCATCGCCCGCGCGTTACGCCGCTCCCGCGCCGATCTCAAGGATCCGCGCCGCCCGATCGGTTCGTTCATGTTTGTCGGGCCGACCGGCGTCGGCAAAACCGAGACCGCCAAGCAACTCGCCGCCCAGATGTTCGGCAATCAAGACGCGATCATCCAGATCGACATGTCCGAATACATGGAGAAGTTCGC
>JADLBI010000193.1 GCA_020847775.1 Opitutaceae bacterium | reverse complement strand
GCACCAGTTCCGCCGCTATTCACGGCGGGGACTGAAGGCGATTTTCCCCGAGGAGCAGTGGGATTTGGTTTACGTCAACTACACCAATATCCTGACGTTCCCGGCGGCGTGGGTGCTGCGCAAGCTGCGGAAACAAAAAACCGCGGGCGACACGACGAATCGCATGGAGGACAAAATCCCGCCCGCATGGCTCAACGGGTTCCTGCGCTGGATATTTGTGGGGATGGCGTTCTGGCGCGTGCCGTTCCCCTTTGGACTCAGTCTCGTGCTCGTGGCTAGGCGGCGTTGATGCAAAGACGAGCAGTTACTCAATACATGATAGATTGCCGCGGATCACGCTGATTGACACGGATAATAGGATTTATCCGCGAATATCCGCGCCATTCGCGGGGACAATCTTGGGAAACAGATTTTTCATCACTGGTTGAACAGCAGTGCATCCAACTTGCGTCCCTCCGGGTCGAGGATGACAACCTCAAGCAGGTCCAAGGCCGGTAGCTGGGTCGCCTCAAGCGGCAGGCTTAATAGATGCAGGCCGGCCAGCGTTTGCGCGCCTTCGATCCGAGTGGTGTCACCGCCCATGCTGCCGTCATCCTTGAGCGGAGTGCTCAACCAATCGGCTTCGGGTGCGGGGGCAAACCGGGCCACGCGATTGTAGGGATGAAACAGACCGCGAATCTCAATGCTGGCGATAGTGCCGGTCGCTGTCGTAACTAATTCAAGGCGGCCTTCCGGTGTGAGGGTGGCGATGGAGAGCGGCGCGATGGTGCGGTCTTTGGGCAACCAAAGTTCAAAAGAATTAATGCGGAAGGCGGCGCGAAAATTCTGCACGAGATATTTTTGCAGCGGTCCCGCGGGTGGATAACCTTTTTGCACCAAATAATTGATCAGATAGCTTTGCGCGACGACGACGGCGCGCGGGTCATTCCGCAAACGTTGGATGATGGCTTGCTGCTGGGCATCGTTGAGCAGGGAAAACCAATGCGTGACGTTGGCCGAGGTGGGCGTGGGCATCCCGGTCCAGATATTCAGACTCAACATGCCGGGGTGGCTGAAAAGCAGGTCGCCGTGGTGCCGGATATTTTTAACGAGAATGCGGTAACAGGCCGTGATATCGTCAGAGAGCCGCAAGTTTTCCGCGCCGTGCAGGCCAAGTGGTTCGCCTAGGGTGTAGCGTTGGTGACTGACATAACCAAACACGCCTAGGACCAACATGCCTCCCGCCAGCCAGAGGCTGGCTCCTAATCGCCTTAACCAGCTGCCCCATTGACCGGTTTTTACGGCGATAAACTGCAATGCTTCCGTGGCTCCAACGGCGGCGAGTGGAATCCCTAAATAGGCCCCCCAACCGACTTGGCTGCCCGCCCCAGGGTAAGCGTGCAGACATTGCCACACAAACACCCACGCGAGCCAAGTGCGCGCGAGTAATTGCGGGGAGCTTGCGCCACGCTGGAGCGGCACCGCCATGAGCCATGCGCAGGGCAGGCCATAGGTTAGGGTGAAGAACGTCAGGGAATTGTTGATCGCCGTCGGCGTGGCCGCGAGGAGCAGGGCCACTGCGCCTAGTTTCAAGAGCGCGAGCAGGTGGGGGCGCCAAGGCCAGTCGCGCTGATGAACGAAGGCGGCGAGTGCGGCCAGTGCGATGGCGAGCACTGGAGTGATCGGCGGCCAGACGACGGCGTGCGAGTAGGCCGTAGGTTGTTGCAACGGCGCGACCGCCACGCCGAACCACAGCATGGCGAGACTGGTCCCGCGGGCCCATACCACGCCCAACACGACGGTCGCAAAACAGAGCGCCGCGCCGATGAAGCCGAGCCAGGGAGTCGTTCCGTAGAGTGGGCGTTGCTGATCGCGCCCGAGCAGCAGTAACGACAGTGTCGCGCACCCAAAACACAGGGCAAAGATCGCCACCCATGGCGTCGGCCACAGGCGCTGCATCAGAGCGAAGGGCACGAGCACCGAGCCGATGGCCGTCAGCCACAAGCCCGCGCGGGCGAGACGGCGTTGCGCGCAATGGATCGCGAGCCAGCTGCCGGCGGCGATGAGGAAGAACGCGCCGACATTGATTTTCGTCAGGAGCATTACTGCGCCGATCGCACCGGTCAGCAAACCGAAGGCGAGAGGGCGTTCACGCTCGATGGCCACCGCCCCGCCCACCGCGCCGAGGCCGGCGAGCAGCGTCAACAAGCCACCCGGATGAATCGGCTCGCTGATCATCACGAGCAGGGCGGCGAAAATGAACACGGCGGTGCCACCCGCGACGATGGCGCTGCGGGTTTGCCGCCACCCGAACCACGCGGCCAGCGCGCAGGTGCCGAGCCAGTAAACGAGCGTCAGCAGGCGTCCGGACGTGTTGTCGAATTCGAGGCCGAACAACCGGTGCAGCCCGTCGTAGAGCGCGTAGAGCAACGGGCCGTATTGGCTGTAAACGGTAGTGTAGAGTCCGCCCTCGGCGAAATAACTGCGTAGCGACCAGAGCACGTAGCCCTCGTCGTCATAGACCATGAACTGCGTGAACAGGAGCCAGTAGCCGACCACCGCCAGCACGGCTAGCAGGACAAGCCCCGCGATAATTCTCGACAGTGGTTTATTCAAAACCGATGCGCTGCTTCACGATGTAGTTGGGGCGGCGCTTTACCTCATCGTAAACGCGGCCGAGGTATTCGCCGAGCACACCGATACCGATGAGCTGCACGCCGCCGAGGACCAACACCAGTGTCACCAAGGTGGTGAAGCCCATCTGCGCGATTTCAATGCCCATCAAGCGGCGCACGATGAAGAATAGTCCGACTGCGAAACCGACGCCCGCAATGAACAGGCCGCAAACCGTGAGCAGCCGCAGCGGCAGCCGCGAAAAACTGAAAATGCCGTCGAAGGCATAACGCACGAGCCGCGTAAAACTTTGCCCCGGTTCACCCGCGGCGCGCTCCTTGCGATCATAAAGCACTTCGGTGCGCGGAAAACCGAGCCACGTGCGCAGGCCGGGGAAAAAGCGATGCGCTTCAGGCAGACGGTTGAACGCCGCGACGGCTTCATGACCGAGCAGCCCAAATGTGCCCGTGTTGCGTTCGATCTTGAGGTCAACCAGCCGGCCGAAGAGTTTGTGAAAAAGATCCATGCCCGCG
>JADLBI010000192.1 GCA_020847775.1 Opitutaceae bacterium | reverse complement strand
GCTCGATGTTGGTGGGCAGGCCGGTCGAGGGTCCGCCACGCTGAACGTTGATCACGATGAGCGGAATCTCCGCCATCACCGCCCAGCCAAGCGCTTCGGATTTGAGTGAAAGGCCCGGGCCGGAACTGCCGGTGACCGCGAGGTGGCCGGAGTAAGCGAAGCCGATCGCGAGCGAGATGGCGGCCAGCTCGTCCTCCGCCTGCACGAACGTGCCGCCGTATTTGGGCAGCTCGCTGCGGAGCATTTCCATGATGGTCGACCAAGGGGTGATGGGGTAGCCCGCGCCGTAGCGCACACCGGCGGCGAGCAAACCGTAGGTGAGCGCGGTGTTGCCATCGGTGGTGATCTGGGGGCGCGCGCCGGTGCGTTGGCTTTGGGCGAAGCGGTAGCGCTGGCCGAGGAGGTCTTCGACGGGGTGCGCGTAACCGGCATCGAGCGCCACGAGGGCGTTGCGGGCGATGTCCTCGCTTTTGCCCGCGAAACGCTCCCGAACGAGCGCGTGGAGCTTGGCGACATCGAGATTGAACACGCGGGCGATGAGCCCGAGCACGAACATGTTTTTGCCCTTCTCCTTGCCCGCGCCACCCATGACTTCGATGGTCGCGCTGGTGATGGGCACCGGCACGTGCAGGTAGCGGCGATCGTCGGGGTTGGGTTTGACGTGGTCGCTGTCGTAGATGAGCACGCCGCCGTCACGCAGGGAGGCGATGTGTCCCTCGTAGCTGTGTTGGTAGAACGCCACGAGGAAATCGATCTGGTCACCGGCGGACAAGATGTCGCCGGTGCCCATGCGCACTTGGAAAATCGACGGTCCACCCGAGATGGTGGACGGAATCGTCATGTAAGTCATGACGTCCTGATCGCTGCGGCCAGCAAGGCGGGCGAGGAAGCCGCCGATGGTTTGGATGCCGTCCTGCGAGTTGCCGGCGAAGCGGATGACGGCGTCGGGCAAAGTTGCGGTTGAGGCGTCGCGCGCGGGAGCCGCGCTGGCGCCATTCAGGTCGGGGTTGGGGCTGACCATAAGGTGTCCCATCCATGGGAAATTCCCCGCGGCCATGCCACCGCGAAACGATTCGGACAGTCGTTAAAACGGAAATTTATGCGCCGGGCGCGCGGCATTAACCCGCCCGCGAGATTCAGGTGCGGCTGTCTGAAGTTTTGCGCGCGCGCTTGCCCCTCGAATGGGCGCGGTTCACGTTGGGCGGCTTGTATGGCGTTGCTCAGCTTGTTGGATATCTCCCTCAGCTTCGGTGGACCGGCGGTCTTGGATAATGTGAATTTCCAAATCGATCCCGGTGAGCGCGTGTGCCTGCTCGGGCGCAACGGCGCGGGGAAGAGCACGCTGATGCGGGTGATCTCCGGCGAAATTAAACCGGATCGCGGCGACGTGTTTCGGCCGGGTGGCGCGGTTTACACGCGACTCACGCAGGAGATTCCGGCCGACGTGAGCGGCGTGGTGCGCGACGTGGTGGCGGCCGGGCTGCGCCCGAATGGCGACCACCACGAGGAGGAATGGGAACGCGAGGTGCGGGTGGATGACCTGATGGCGCGGCTGCGATTGCCGGCGGGAATGGAGTTCGCGGCGTTGTCGGGCGGATTGCAGCGCCGAGCTTTGCTGGCGCGAGCGCTGGCGGGGCAACCGGATTTGCTGTTGCTGGACGAACCGACCAATCACCTCGATCTCGATTCGATTCTCTGGCTCGAGGATTTTTTGCTCACGGAAAAGCTGCCGCTGTTCTTCGTGACGCACGATCGCGCGTTTTTGCGCAAGCTGGCCACGCGCATTGTGGAGCTTGATCGCGGCAAGCTCACGAGCTGGTCCTGCGATTACGATACTTACCTCGTGCGCAAAGAGGAACTGCTGCTCGCGGAAGAGAAGCAGCGCGCGGCCTTCGACAAGAAGCTCGCGCAGGAGGAGGAATGGCTGCGCCGCGGCGTGAAGGCGCGCCGCACGCGCGACATGGGCCGGGTGGCGCGCTTGAAAGAGATGCGCGGCGAACGGCGCGCGCGGCGCGAGGTGGCCGGCACGGTGAATTTGCGCATGACCGAGGCGGGCCGCGCGGGCGTGAAGGTGGTTGAGGCGGATAAACTATCATTTGGCTATCCCGGCGGTCCGTTGCTGGTGCGCGATGTCAGCACGGTGATCACGCGCGGCGACAAGCTCGGGCTCATCGGCCCCAACGGCGCGGGCAAGACGACGTTTATCAAACTGCTGCTGGGCGAACTCGCGCCGACCGCGGGCGCGTTGAAACTCGGCACGCAGTTGGAGGTGCTGTATTTCGACCAGATGCGCGCGCAGATCGACGGCGACAAAACGGTGGCCGACAACATCGCCGGCGGCAACGAGACGGTGACGATCAACGGCAAGACGCGCCACGTTATCAGCTACCTGCAGGATTTCCTGTTTGAGCCGGACCGGGCGCGCACGCCGGCGCGCGTGCTTTCCGGCGGAGAGCGCAACCGGTTGCTGTTGGCGCGGCTGTTCACGAGGCCGGCCAACGTGCTGGTGCTGGACGAGCCGACCAATGATCTCGACGCGGAGACACTCGACCTGCTGGAGAACCTGCTCGTCGAATACGAGGGCACGCTGATCGTGGTGAGCCATGATCGCGATTTCTTGGACAACGTGGTCACGGGCACGCTCGTCTTCGAGGGCGACGGCCGCATCGGCGAATACGTCGGTGGGTATTCGGACTGGGTGGCGGAGAAGGAAAAGCAGGCGGCGGGCAGGGACGTCCGGCCCGGACGTCCGGGATCGGAGCGGACGGGCGGGCCGGCCATCCTTGCCAACAAACCGAAAAAGATGACCAACAAGGAGCGCGCGGAGCTGGATGCACTACCGGCGCGGATCGAGGCGTTGGAACGCGAGCAGGCCGAGTTGGTGGCGAAATTGGGCGATCCCGATTTTTATAAAAACGAGGCGGCGCGGTTCGCGGAGGTGAAGGCGCGGCTGGACGAGGTCGAGGCGGAGCACGCGGCGGCGTTTGAGCGCTGGGAAGCACTGGAGGCGTTGATGGCGATGATCAATTCATGAGGCTGGTGAAGAACAAATCCATGCCGTCGCACGGTTGGTTGGTGCTCATCCTGGGCGCGATCGCCGCGATGGTGCCGTTGAGTATCGACATGTATCTGCCGGCGTTTCCCCGCATCGCGGCGGACCTCGGGGTGGATGTCGGCGAAGTGCAATGGACGCTGTCGATATTCATGATCGGGATGGCGGTGGGGCAGACGGTCTATGGCACGCTGGCGGATCGGTTTGGGCGGCGCGCGCCGTTGCTGCTGGGCATGGCGCTGTTCACGCTGGGGACGGCGGGGTGCGCGCTGGCAGGCTCGGTGCAATCCCTGATCGGGTGGCGCTTGGGCGTGGCGCTGGGCGGTTCGGCGGGCATGGTGATCACCCGGGCGATTGTGCGCGACCGATTCGATGAACTGGAGTCGGCGCATTTTTATTCAACCTTGATGTTGGTGATGGGCGTGGCGCCGATACTCGCGCCGCTCATCGGCGGCCAGTTGCTGCTGCTCACGAGCTGGCGGGGGATTTTCTGGCTCATCGGTGTGTTTGGGGCGGCCTGCCTCACAGCGGTGTGGTGGACGCTGCCGGAAACGATGCCCACCGAAAAACGGGTGCGGCACAATGCGCGGCAGATTGCCGCCACGTATTGGGGGCTGCTCACGCATCGTCAATTCATGGGCTATGTGCTCGCGGTGAGTTGCACCTCGGGCGTGCTCTTCGCTTATATCGCGGGTTCGCCGACACTATTCATCGAGCAATATGGCGTGAGCGCACAGGCTTTCGGTATTTTCTTCGGAGCCAATGCGGCGGGCCTCATCCTGACCTCGCAGTTGAATCGCGGGCTCCTCAAGCGCTTTAGTTCGCGGCAGATTTTGCTCGCCTGTTATTCGCTTAACACCGTGGCGACCCTTCTGTTGCTGGCTCAAGTGTTGACCGGGTGGGGTGGGTTTCCGCTGGCGCTGGTGTTTTTATGGCTCAGCATCGCCTCGGCGGGATTGATTTTCCCCAATTCCACGGCGCTGGCAATGTCGCCGGTGGGACAGGCGGCGGGCAGCGCCTCGGCGTTGATGGGCATGCTGCAATACGCGGTCGGCGGCATCATGGCTTCGCTGGTGGGCGCGCTGCACGACGGCACGGGACGCCCGATGGCGATCGTGATCGCGGCCACGAGCGTTTGTGGCTGGATTTTCCTGCGCAGCTTGACGCGCGATGAGCGGATTTCGGGGTGAAGCGAGGAGCCAGACGCACGCGGCTTCCCGGTTGTGCCCGTGGGGGAAGTGTGCACGTTCGCGGCATGAAACAAAGACTGATGCTCTGGTGCGGATGGGCGATGTGCGTGGCGATACTGGCTGTTGGTTGCCAGACGCGGGATGTTCCGCAGTCCAGCGCCAATATGACCGATGCAATTTGGGAACTGGTGGAGCTGCGGGGCGTGCCCGCAGTGGCGAAGGACTATCCCCGACATCCGACCTTGCGATTTCACGCCAGCACGCAACGCGTCTCCGGTTATTCTGGTGTGAACACGTTTGGCGGTGTTTACGAGCTGACGGGCGCGAAGCTTAAACTGCGGTTGCTCATGAGCACGATGATGGCCGGACCGGAGGAATTAATGACGCTTGAGCAACGCTACAACGCGACGCTGGGCGAGGTTGACGGCTGGCGGTTGACGCCAGCCGGGCTGGAATTGTCCAAGGGCGACCACGTTGTGGCCCGTTTCCGACCGCTGCCGGCGGCAATCGGGACGGCGAACTAGGCCCCTGGCTCAGCACACGCGGCCGCGTTTGCCAGCGCGAGTGTTGGCGATGGGCTCATCGCCAATCCAGCGTTCGTCAATCGGCTGGCTCGCGCGCTGATAACGCGTGTCGGACGAAAGGCGCAGACGGTCGGTCTGGTTGTCGAGCCCGGCGTGCACGACCGTCATGCCGAAGGTGATGAAATCGCCCGCTTGCCAATTGGCGCTGAGCCAGCGGCCACCGAATTTTTCGCGGAGCGTCACCGGATTGGTGGTGAGATAACCGGGATGGCTCCAGCCGCCTTCCTCCTTGACCTTGCGCACTTCGTCGGGGCGGTTCTCGCAGTAGGCGTCCACGTCCACTTCGAGGTAGGCCTTGATGCGCGCGGCATGCCGGTGTGAGCCTTCGAGCAGGGTGACCCCGCCCATTTCGAGCGGCGTGTCGCCATAGGGAATCCAGCAGGTGAGAAGCTGGTGCGTGCCGCGGCCCATATAAACGAGATCACAATGGGGCGCGGAGCCTTGACCGCGGCTCAGCGCGCGAAACCACGTGTAGTCGAAATGTCGCACCGGCTCGCCAAACAACTTGGCGTAGAACGCGAGCAGCTCCGGGCCATAGACGACGCGTTCGATCGTGGGGTTATTTTTCGCCAGATCGCCGTTGTAGTTTGAGATCTTGTCCGGGTGCGCGATCGCCTCGATCTCGGGTTGAGTGGGATCGAGCAGGCCGGCCGCGGCCAGCCGTCGGCAAACCGAGGCTCGGGCGGCTTGGATCAAGGCGGGGTCAAAAAATCCGGGGATGTAAAGATAGCCGTCTTCGTCCAGCCGCCGACGCAGCTCGCCGACATCACTGAGGCAATCGGCGGAGCTGCGCACGAGGCCAAACG
>JADLBI010000191.1 GCA_020847775.1 Opitutaceae bacterium | reverse complement strand
CTGGATCGGTTAAAACCGTCCCATGATTTCAGCCCGGATGGCCGGAAATGAAATTTCAAGAAAATTGTGCATTGATAAACCGCCCCGGCGGGATTTATGTTGGATCTACCCTTGTTTAATCACGACCCCATGAAAAAATTTTGGCCGATGCTATGGCGCGCTCTAGGTTTCGTCGCGTCTGTTTTTCCGCTTGTTACACTCGCGACGAGCACCCCGGATTTCTCCGACGCCGACATTCGTAGCAGTTACCTGAATCGTAGGGAACAAATTATAAATCAGGCACTTGATACAATTAAGGACGGCGATGGCAAACAGGGCGGCTATCTGGAAGTCGCGGCCTGTTTGCAAGCCGGTAAGCATGTGGACAAGGCGCTAAAACGTCTGGCCATGCTTAATGAGCCGATGCCCACGCAAAACATGTTTTGGGCATATCCGATGGCCGCCGTGATGGGGGCGGGGCACGCCAATCTGGATGGTGCGGCGTGGGCGCGCATTCAGGAGCTATGGAAGATCTACTGGCCCAGCCGCGGCGACACCGAAAATCACTGGGCGATGAGCTACGCCTCGCGTTACATCGCGGCGCAGGCTTGGCCGGAGGCTGGACCAGACCAGTGGTTCAACGGCCGCTCTTCCGCCGAGAATCTGGCCGAGGGGCGGGACTACCTCTATCATTGGATGTGGGTCACCACCAGTTTTGGGCAGGGTGAGTTCGATTCGCCCAACTACATTGAGGAATACTTGATCCCGATGAGCCTGCTCGCGGGCTGGGCCAAGGATCCCGAGATGCGGCTCAAGGCGCGCATGATGCTCGATTACCTCATCTACGACTATGCCGTGGAGAATATCGACGGCTATTACGGCGGAGCGCACAGCCGGGTTTACCCGCGGCAGATCATCACGCCGGGCCAGACTTTTAGCTCCGCGTTGGGTTGGTGGCTGTTTGGCTTGGGCCAAAAGCCCAACCGTCCCTACGATGGCGCGACCCTGCTGGCGTTGAGTGGCTACGAGCCCCCGCCGATTTTATATCGCATCGCGCACGATTCGGCGCAGCGACCCTACGTCGAGCGCGAGCTCAAGCGCACGCGCTGGCGTATGCGCCACGCCGGTCCCCTCTCGTTTGTCATCGGCGACAAGCGCACCATCCCGGTCTATAAATACAGCTACGTGGACCGAGACTTCGTGCTCGGCTCCACCCAAGGCGGCCTCCTGCAACCCATCCAACAGCAGACTTGGAGTCTCACTTGGCGGAGCGAAAAGTCGCCCGTCGCCGCCGCCAATACGTTCTTTGCCGTGCAGCCGTATTCTTCGCCGACCGAAGGCACCATGTTCTTCGGCGCGGATTGGGACACCGTCACGGATCTGATCGCGCGCTCCAAGGCCGACTATGACTCGCCCGACAAGCTCCCGAGCGGTTCGCCCTACGAGCAGGTTTTTCAACAAGGCGCGGCGCTCGTCGCGCTCTACGATCTGCCGGCCAACAACCGTTTCCCGCACATCCTCACCTTCTTCTCCCGCGATTTGGAAAACACCGTGGAAGACGCGTCCGGCTGGATCTTCGCGCAAGGCGGCCCGACTTATATCGCCTACCGCCCGTTTGCGCCTGGCGAGTGGCGGCCCAACGATTGGACCGGCCTACTCTCGGGTGGCGCCGGTGGCTGGGTGTCGAGCGGATTTGCCGCGTGGGGCCAGGGTCACCGCGTGCTCAAGAGCGACGCGTTGAAAAACGGTTACGTCGTGCAAGTCGCCCCCGTGCGCGACTACGCGACGTTTGCCGCGTTCAAGGCTGCCGTGCGCGCGCTGCCGTTGGCGTTCAGCACCGCAGACGTGCCCGAGATCACCTTCACCTCGCTCGCCGGGGAGCAAATCCACGCGCGCTATGGTGAACCGCCCACGGTGAACGGCGTGGCGCCGGATTACGCCCACTGGCCGCTGTTCGACAGCCCATTCGCGCACGAATCGCGCGGCAGCCAACAACTCGAAATCCAGCATGGTCGCGACCACTACCGACTCGATTTCAAACGCAACCTCATTCAGCAGACCGTCAAATAGCCCCGCGATGAAAGCCTCTCTCCCAGTCCTCTTCCTCGTGGCGTTGACCTCGGCCTGCGCATCAGTGCCTCCGCCGGCGCATGATTTGTATGCCGCCGTGGCCATGACCAAGGCGCAGAAAAACAGCTCTACGCCCGCTGATTCCGGCCTCTACGTGCGCCGGGCCGGTGCCGCGGCGTGGACGCATTTCGGCCCCCGCGTGCTCGGTATTGTTTCCGTCGCGTTTCAACCCGGCAGCCGCGGGCAAGTCGTGTTGATCGCCGCAGCTGATGGCGTCGTGCGTTCGACCGACGGCGGTCAGACTTGGCGACTCACTACAGGTTGGGAAGTTGCCGACGTCCGCGCCTTCGCGTTCAATCCCGCCAATCCCGCCGAAATTTACGCCGCGACCCCATGGGGCCCCTTGCGCAGCACCGACGGTGGTGCCACGTGGCAACTCGCGCAGGCCGGCTTGAATCTGCTCTACAGCCAGACCCTCATTGCTGATTCGCGCCAGCCCGGCCGCGTGCTGCTCGGCACCGAGGACGGCGTTTATGTTTCCAACGACGGTGCGAAAACGTGGGCGCGCACCGATTCACCGCCGGCCACCGCGCTGCGTATCGTGCAAAGCGCGACCGATCCCACCCTAGTGCTGGCGGGCACCCAGGGCCGCGGGGCGTGGCTTTCGCACGACGCCGGTCAATCATGGACAGCAACCGATCCCGGTTCTGCCACGGCCAATCTATACACCGCGGCGATTAATCCGCACGACGCCTCGCGTCTCGCGATTGGCGGCTGGGGTGTGGGTGTGCGGGTTTCGACCGACGGCGGCGCCACTTGGACTGATCGCTCCGCGGGCCTGCCGGTGAACAATGTGTTCGTCGTCGCGTTTGATCCCGATGGGCCGGACCGTCTCTGGGTTTCCACGTTTGAGGAGGGCGCGTTCTATTCGGACGACCTCGGCCTCACCTGGCAGGACGGCGGCCTCTACGGCGCCTACGGTTTCGATTTCACTTTCGTGCCCAGCCCGCGCTGAGAGTTTGTGTCCAGCAATGCCATCCGTGGCAAAAATTTCTCTTCCACCCGTGTCCGCCAAACCATTCGTCAACTCCGCCTCGTGGATCTGGTCCGCCGAGGGTTCCCACAGCGCGCCGCCGCCCGCGGCCGCCACGCCATCGCATTACCAAGTGCGCTATTTTCGCCGCACGTTCGATGTGGCCGACCCTGTGCAAGCCAGCCTGCGCGTGGACCTCTCGGCCGACAGCCGATACTTGTTTTATTGCAACGGCGCATTCATCGGGCGTGGTCCGGCCAAGGGTGACATCAACCACCATTTCTACGACACGTTTGATCTGACGCGCCACCTGCGCGCGGGTCCCAACGTGCTCGCGGCCATCGTGCTCGACATGTCGCGCGTGGCGCATCGTCCGGCGCTGCTCGGTCCGCCGTGTTCGGTGATGACTTACACCGGCGGCTTCGTGCTCGAAGGTGCCGTGCAGGATTTGTCGGGCAAGGTCGTCGATGATCTGCGCACGGACGACAAGTGGAAGGTCGCGGTGGACCAGGCTCACCGTTTTCAAAACGAGAACACCACGTTCGAGGGCTATCTCGGTTATTTCGAACACCGCCACTCCGCGTTGATTCCGCCGGGTTGGAACACGCCGGAGTTCAACGACTCGGCCTGGCCGACGGCTCACGTGCTATTCAAGGCCGAGTTGATCGAAAACCGCCGCGATCCCGCCAGCCCTTACGGGCTCACGCCGCGCATGATTCCCATGCTGGAGGAGGGCGCGCCGGAGCGTTTTCCCGAGGCCTATCAAAATGGCGGTGAAGCTGTTTCCGCCGCGTGGCAGGCGTTGCTCGCCGAGGACAAACCGCTCACGCTGCCCGCCGGCGCGACGGTGGATCTCGTGCTCGACATGAAGCGTCTGACGACAGCGTTTCCGCACCTCGTCGTCTCCGGCGGCGTCGGCAGCACGGTGCGCCTGACCTATGCCGAGGTGCTGCGCCTCGCGTGGAGCGTGGGTGCGAAGATGATCGGCAAGAAACAGTCGCTCGCGAACCTCGCGTCGCATTTCGCCGACGAAAGCACGGGCTGGACTTTTGATCGCCGCGGCCAAGTCACCGGCTGGTGCGATATCTTCGAACTTTCCGGCCGTGACGAAACGATCGAGCCGCTGCACTGGCGCGCGTTTCAATTCATCGGCCTGCGCATCACGGTCGGAGCTCAACCGCTGACGATTCGCGCCCTCAAACACCGGTTCACGGCCTACCCTTACGCCATCAAGGCCACGTTCGCCTGCTCCGATCCCGCGCTCGAAAAAATCTGGCAGGTCGGCCTGCACACGATGCGCATGTGCTCGCACGAGACCTTTGAGGACTGCCCGCACTACGAGCAGATGCAGTATGCCGGCGATACCATGATCACGTCGAAACTCGGCATGTTGACGACCGGCGACTACCGGCTCAGCCGCCAGGCGCTTTATCATTTCGACTGGTCGCGCATATCCGACGGGCTCACTCAGGCGCGCTTCCCGTCGCGCCTGCTCCAAGTCATCCCCGCGTGGAGCATCCACTGGATCACCAACGTCAAGGACTACTACCTCTGCACCGGCGACCGCGCCACGTTGCGCGACTTGATGCCCGGAGTGCGCGCCGTGCTCGACTGGTATCACCGCCATACCGACGACACGGGCCTGCCGGCAAAAATGCCTTATTGGAATATCACCGACTGGTGCCCGTGGTGGCCGCGCGGCGTGGTGCCCGGCGCCGACACCGGACCGACGGTGATCCACTCCGCGCAATACATCAACGCCCTCGACGAGGCCTCCCTGCTGGCGGACGCGCTGGATTGCGGCGGCAAGGCCACCCGCTGGCGCGAAGAGGCCGCCGCGCTGCGCCAGAAAGCCCACGCGCTTTTCTGGTCCGAAACCGAAGGCCTCTACTTTGACCGCCCCGGCGGCCCCGAGGTCAGCCAATACGGCAACGCGTGGGCGATTGTCGCCGGGCTCGCCGATCAACGTGTGTGCGACCGCGTTTTCGAACGTTTTCCCTACGACGAGAAACTCGCGCCCGGTTCCTTTTTCTGGCTGCACACCGGTTTCAACGCCATGGCCAAGGCCGGGCACTACGCCGATATCTCGAAGCACCTCGGCCCGTGGCACGAATCGATCGCCTATGGCCTTTCGACCTTCGTCGAGGAGAACAGCTACTGGCGTTCGATGTGCCACGCTTGGTCCGCGCATCCGGTGCTCGAATTCCAGCAACGCATTCTCGGTATCACCGCGCTCCAACCCGGCTACGAGGCCGTGCAAATCAAACCCAACCTCGCCGGGCTCACGCACGCCTCCGGCAGCCTCTGCACGCCGCGCGGCCTGATCGAAGTGGCGTGGAAACTCACTGACGGAAGATTCGTCCTCGAAGCCACCGTGCCCGCTGGGGTCACCACCACGGTTATCGCGCCGGACGGATCCACGCGGCGGTTTGACGGCGGCAAATTCAGCGAAACCTTTGATCAGGCATGAGCATGAAGCTTTCTCCTGTCATTCTGAACGAAGTGAAGAATCCAGTGCGGCAACCGCATGCGATCAGCCTGCTGGATTATTCGGCCTCGCCTCAGAATGACAAACAGGCCGCCATTTCCATTCCCTTGCCAATATGAGCGCACTTAGAATCGAACATCACGCCGACACGGCACTCTCGCTGCACCTCGGCGACTTGCTGCTCTGCCGCTACGTTTACCGGCCCGCGGTCGATCTTAAGGAATCTCCCAAGCCGTATTTTCATCCGCTCAACACGCTCGCGGGCGACACGCTGACGAATTTCCGGCCCAACGACCACCCATGGCACCACGCGCTTTGCTTCACGCTGAACAACGTTTCCGGTGCCAACTTCTGGGGCGGCCCCACCTGTCTCGAAGATGGCTACAAGTGGCGCGATGACCACGGCTCACAAAACCATGTCGCGTGGCACCGATGCGCGGTGGACGACGACACTGCCGTGCTCGAGCACGCACTCGCTTGGCAACGCTTGCAGGAAACATTGTTTCAGGAGTCGCGGTCCATCCGCATTGTCGTGAATGAACCCCAAAAATCCTGGACCATGCATTGGCGCGGCACCCTCACCAACGTCAGCGGCCGCGCGCTTTCGCTCGGCAATCCCAGCTCGCGCGGCGGCCTGAAGGGTTCGCATTACTGCGGCCTGCAACTGCGCGGCGCGCGCGAACTGCTCGACGATCACCTCGACCCCACTCTCAAGATCACCGCCGCGGGCGGACTCGAAGGCGTGGAAAAGGTCCACGGTGCTTCTGCCGATTGGATGGAATGGCACGGTCAATTCGACACCACGCTCAACCGCGTGGTCATTCGTTTCACCAACCACACCGGCCCGCTGCGCTGGTTTGTGCGGCGCAATTATCCGCTCGCGGCGTTCCCCGTGCAGGCCGATGAAAACCTCGAGATCGCCGCCGGCGCCAGCCTGTCGGTGGATCACACTTTGACCTGCGCGTGCCAATGAACATGGATCGGAAAACATTCATTCGCAGCCTCGGCCTCGGTGCTCTTGGCGCGGCCAGCGGTCTCAGCCTGAACGGCCAAGGTGCTGACGAGTCCCTGACGCTCGCGCCCGCGTTGCTGGCATACGGCGCGATATCCGACGCCGATTTCTGGCGAACCGTGCGTGCGCAATATCCGCTCGACCCGGAGCTGCACTACATGAACACCGGCGGTCTTGGTCCGGCGGCCAAACCGGTGCTGCGCGTGTTTTTCGACACCGTCAATGCGCACCAATTCAAGTCCGACACCGGGCACGACACATTTCACGGCCATCGCGCAATCGTGGCGGAGTATTTCGGCGTGGACCCCTCGGAGATATGCTTCACGCGCAACGCGACCGAGGGCAACTCGATCATCGCCGGCGGTCTCGCCCTAGGTGAGGGCGACGAAGTCATTTTTGAGGACCACGCGCATCCCGGTGGTTCGGGCCCGTGGTTTAACCAGCGAACGCGGCGCGGCGTGGCCTCAAGGCTCTTCACGCCCTCGACGGAAAGCGTGGAGGAAAACCTGCGGCGCATCCGCGCGCTGATCACCCCTCGCACCAAGGTTATTCAAATCAGCCATATCACCGCGCCGACCGGCATCCTGCTGCCCGCGGCCGAGATTGCGAAACTCGCGCGCGAGCACGGCCTGTGGTTTCACATCGATGGCGCGCAGACTGCCGGGATGTTCCCCTTCGACCTGCGCGAGATTGACTGCGATTCCTACGCGACCAGCGGCCACAAGTGGCTCGGCGCTCCGCACGAGACCGGCGTGCTTTATATCCGCAAGGATCGCAACGACGAGGTCTTGCCCATCAGCGCCGGCTCCTACACCGGCCCGATCCCGGGCACCCTGCCCGGTAACGGCACGATCGGTTACATGGATGACGCCACCCGGCACGAATACGCGACGCGCAGCGCGGCCAGTCTGGCCGCGGTCGCCGCGGCGGTGGAGTTTCAAAACAGGATCGGCCGCGTCCGCATCGCCAAGCACGGCCGCGAACTCGCGCTGCACCTGCACCATGGTCTGGCTAAAATTCCGACGGTCGAAGTGCTCACGCCCACCAACCCAGAGTTGCGCGCATCGATCACCACCTTTCGCACGCCCAAGCTCGCTTACACCGAAATCTTCGACCGTCTCTGGAAAGATCACCATTTCCGCTGTCGGCCGGTCAGCGAACAGGGCCTCGACGCCGTGCGCGTTTCCACCCACCTCTTCAACACCGCTGATGAGGTTGAACAACTCCTCGCCGCGGTGCACACCGTCGTCACCTCCGCCTGACCGACATGTCAGTCCGCGATTTCGATGATCATCTCAACCTCCACCGGCGCGCCGGCGGGCAGCGAGGCGACGCCGACGGCCGCGCGGGCGTGGCGCCCCGCCTCGCCAAACACTTCGACCAGCAAGTCGGAGCAGCCGTTGATCACAATGGACTGCCGCGTGAAATCCGCGGTGGCGTTGACGTAGCCCGCCACGCGCACGACGCGTTTTACTTTCGCAAGGTCGCCGATCTCGGCCTGCAAGGCCGAGAGCAATTGGATGCCGCATTGCCGGGCCACGCCGATCGCTTCGGCCTCGGTCATCGTGTCGCCGACCTTGCCAACGATGAATTTCCCATCCGCGCCCTTGGCGATCTGCCCCGCGAGAAACACGAGGTTGCCCGCGCGCACCGCCGGCACGTAGTTGGCGATCGCCGCGGGCGGCGCCTGCAAAGTGATGCCCAGCGCCGCCAAGCGTTCGGCGGGCGTTTCGGCTTGGAGCGAGGCCGACAGCGCGAGCGCGGCGGCGAACAGGGAGAAATACGTTTTCATCGCCTTGCGGTCATGACGGCCGCGGCGCGCCACCGCAACGCCGGAACGCTGGATTTATCATGCGAAAACTAAAACTCCTCCCCGTGCTGCTCGGGCTGCTGGCCGTCGCGTCGGTGGCCAGCGCGGCTCCGCGGTATGATTTCATCATCTGCGCCAACGTGAACAAGGGCTACGTGATCGGCTCGAAGATCGTCACGACCAACGGCCTGTTCCGGCTCAACGACGCCGGCGAGTGGATCCATTTCGGTTACAACGATTCGACCATCACCGGCGCGGCCTTTGATCCGCGCGACCCGTCGGTCTATTACACGTCCGCGCTCAACGGCCTGTGGGCCCCGCTCGAAGGCAGCGTCACCGGCCGCATGGCCAACAGTTGGGACATGACCGAAGGCCGCGATGTCGCGATCGACCCCAACGCGCCGGACGATGTTTATTTCTGCTTCACCGATGGCGTGGGCTTCACCAACGACCGCGGACTGACCGTGCAACGCCGCGACCACGGCCTGCCCGCGCGCGGCAAGTTCACTGAGGCGATCGAGGTGGACCGCACGACCGCCGGCCGCGTGTTCGCCGCTTGCACTGCCGGGGTTTATCTCACCGACGACGCCGGCCGCAATTGGCGCCAAGTCCTGTCCGCCAAGGCGCAGGTCAACGACATCCAACAATCGCCGCACGACGCGTCTGAATGGATCGCCGTGACCGACGAGGACGGCGCGTGGCTGTCCCGCGACCGCGGACTCACCTGGACGCAAATCAAAGGTGTGCCCTCCGAACATGCGCTCTACAACATCGCCTTCGATCCCACCAACGCCCAACGCATCGTCATCGGCAGTTGGACCTACGGTGTGCTGGCCAGCGAGGACAACGGCGCGACCTGGACAACGCGCAACGCGGGTCTGCCGGAAAACCCGCGCGCCTGGCGCGTCGGCGTCAATCCAAACACCGGCCGGCTCTACGCCAGCATCTATCAAGAGACGCTTTACCACTCAGACGATTTTGGCCGCACCTGGCAGGCCGACGTGCTGGCTGGTTCGCTCGTGAACCGCTTCGTCTCCGTGCCCCGCGTCAACCGCTAACCGGAATCACCATCATGATTAAGAAGACCATTTTCCCCGGCTTGATCCTCGGCTTGCTAACGACGGCCATGCTACCCGCCCAACCCGCCGCCGAGGGCCCGGTGCCGTCGCGCGCCGTGTTGCAAACGGCGCAGGAACGCCGCGCGGCTTACACCGCCCGCATCAACGAGGTGTTCGATTGGCGCATCGGCGTTGCCAAACCCGACACGCTCGACATGTCCGCGATCGCCATGCTGCTTGCGCGCGGCGAACAGATCGACGCCTGCAACGCCCGCGTCATCGAACTAATGAAGGAGCCCGGCACCGGCCCGTTCTGGATGTTCCCCACGGCGATGGTCGCCTTGATTGGCCAGGACAAACTCTCGCCCGAGGCCCGCGCGGCGATTCGCGAGGCGTGGCGCACCACACGCCAACTGCGCGGCGACACCGAGAATCATTGGGTGATGTATCACACCGCGCTCTACCTGATGTCCGAACTCTACCCCGACGAGCCCGCGCGGACGTGGTGCAACGGCAAGAGCTCCGCCGAAAGCCTCGCTGAAACCAAGAGCTGGCTGATCGATTGGATGACTATCACGACCACGATCGGGCAGGGCGAATACAACCCCACGCATTACATCGGCGAATACGCCATCCCCATGGCGATGCTCAACAGCTTCGCCAAGGATCCCGCCATGCGCCAGCGCGGCCACATGATGATGGACTGGCTCTTCGCCGAGCTGGCCAACAACACGCTCGAAGGCGTCCTGCGCGGCCCCAATTCCCGCACCGACGACACTTCCGTCATCGAACGCTGGAACGCCCTCTCGTCCTTCTTCTCGTGGATCCTGTTCGGCAACACGCCGCCGACCAAGGGCTATGGCGGTTGGGGCAACTACTTCGCCCCCGTCGCCGCCGATTACGAACTGCCCGAGGTGATCTATCGCATCGCGGTGGATCGTCACGAAGACATCTATCAGCACGATCGCGCCCGCACCCGCCGCATGTGGCGCTACGAAGACGAACACATGCCGCCCATTTACAAGACCCAGTATCTGCGCCGCGACTACGCGGTGGGTTCACACCAAGGCCGCGTTTCCGACACCATCCAAGGCCACGTCTGGGATGTGACCTGGCGCGAGGACGACCCGCGCGGCAAATACCCCACGCTCTTTTCCGTGCAGGCTTTTTCCTCGGGCAAGAGCCTGCAAACCCAGTTCGCCACCTACCCGGAGCCGATGCCCCGCGCCATCTACCGCGAAGGCAAACCGTCCTACGATTCACCCGACAAGATCGTCGGCACCTCGCCCTACGAAAAAGTTTTCCAGGATCACGACACCGTCATCGCGCTCTACGACATCCCGGCCGGCACGCGTTTTGAACGTGTCAACGGCTTCTTCTCGAAGGATCTCAAGGATGTGACCGAGGACAAGTCCGGCTGGATCTTCGCCCGCGGCGGCGACGCCTTTCTCGCGTATCGTCCGCTTGCGGCATACGAGTGGGAGCCGCACCTCACCTTCCGCCAAGTGCCCTCGAAGGAGGGCGGCTACGCCTACGAACGCGACGACACCGGCAGCAAAATCCTCGCGAGTCCGCACCTGCAAAATGGCACGATCGTGCAGGCCGCCAGTGCCAGCGAGTTCAAGGACTTCGCGGCCTTCCAGTCCGCCATCAAAGCGCTGCCGCTGGAGTTCGCGCTTCAGCCGACGCCGACCGTGAAATTCACCAGTCTGCGCGGCAAGCAGATCGAATTCACCTACGGCCAGACCCCGCGCGTGGACGGCCAGCCGGTGGATTACGCGCACTGGAAACTCTTCGGCGGCACCCACCTCAACGCCGAGGTCGGCTCGCGCAAACTCACGATCACGCACGGCCAGCTCCAACGCGTGCTCGATTTCAACACGCTCAACATCGCCGACACGGTCACGCCCGCAAAATGAAACGGGCCTCCTTCCTCTGCGCCGCCTTGCTCGCCATGCCTGCTGGTATGATGGCCGAATCGGCGAGTGATTTTTATATCATCGCCAACATCAATCGTAACTACGTCATCGGTTCCAAGATCGAGACGGTAAATGGCGTCTATCAACGCAACGACGCCGGCGAATGGCGGCACTTGGGCTACAACGACACGAGCCTGACCGCGGTGGCGTTTGACCCTCGCGATCGCGCGGTCGCCTACACCTCCGGCAACAACGGCCTCTGGCGCACGCTCGACGGCGGCAAGCACTGGCGCATGTGCAACAGTTGGGACATGACCGAAGGCCGCGACGTCGCGGTGGACCCCAACGCGCCCGATCACGTTTACCTCGCGATCACGGACGGCGTCGCCGTTTCGACGGATCGCGCGGAAACGCTCGTGCGCAAGGAGCACGGCCTGCCCGAGCGCGGCAAATTCACGAACGCCATCAAGGTTGACCGCACCAAGGCCGGCCGCGTGCTCGCCGCCTGCGAAGTCGGCATCTTTCTCACCGAAGACGGCGCGGACAACTGGCGCCGCGTGTTGGCGACCGAAGAGACGGTCAACGACATCCAGCAATCGCCGCACGATCCGCGGGTCTGGCTCGCCGCCACACAAAGCGCCGGCGCGCTCATCTCGCGCGACGGCGGTTTGACGTGGACGCGCTTCGACGGCGTGCCGACCGACCGCGCGCTCTACAACATCACGTTTGATGCCACCAACCCGCGGCGTTTCGCCGTCGGCAGTTGGGCTTATGGCGTGCAGACCACCGAGGACGGCGGTAAAACGTGGACCGCGCGCAACGCCGGTCTGCCGGAAAATCCTCGCGTGTGGCGTGTCGGCGTAGGCCCGTCGGGCCGTTTGTATGCCAGCGTTTTTCAGGAGACGCTGTTTTATTCCGATGACTTCGGCCGCACTTGGCACCCCGATGCGTTGGTCGGTTCACTCGTCAACTATTTCATCAGCCTGCCCAAAGTTTCCGCTGCGGAGTAAAGGTCCCCTCATT
>JADLBI010000190.1 GCA_020847775.1 Opitutaceae bacterium | reverse complement strand
GGCGACCCGCCCGCCTTTCGCGTTTGCGGGCGGGCGGCCCGCGCTCCCAGAATGACGCATGGTCGAACCACCCGGTTGGCATTCGCGCGGCTATCTTCCGCATTTTGACAACGGACGCTCGCTTCAAGCGGTCACTTACCGGCTGGCCGACGCCCTTCCAGCCGCTGTCGTGCTCAGGTTGGAAGAACAGTCAATCGACCAAGCTGCGCATCGCGCTGAAATCGAACGTTTCATCGACGCGGGTCATGGGTGCTGCCTGCTGCGCCGGGCTGAAAACGCACGCCTCGTGGTGGCGAACTGGCGGCATTTTGATGGGTTGCGTTATCAGCTCCACGCTTGGGTCGTGATGCCCAACCACGTGCATGTATTGATCGAGCCGATCGCCAATCACAGTCTGAGCGAAATCGTGCAATCATGGAAATCATACACGGCCAAGGCACTGTTGCGCCATGATGCGGGCCAGCGGCCCGCGCTCCCAACATCATCCCGCGTTTGGCAGGCTGATTACTGGGACCGTTTCATCCGCGACGAGCGTCATTATCGGGCGACTGTGGATTACATCCACCAAAACCCAGTGCATGCGGGTCTATGTGCCAATGCGGAAGACTGGCCGTGGAGCAGCTTGGGAGCGCGGGCCGATGGCCCGCAGGATTGAGAAATGCGGGCGGGCCGACCGCGCTCCCAAGCTCACTTCGCCTCGGCGGCGGCTTTGACCAGATCGACAAAGCTACGGGCTTCGAGGCTGGCGCCGCCGATGAGTCCGCCGTCGATGTCTTTTTGCGCGAGCAACTCGGGCGCGTTTGATGGCTTCATCGATCCACCGTAGAGGATACGGACCTTCTGGGCGATGGTTTCGCCAAAGAGCTTGGTGAGCAGACCGCGGATAAAGGCGTGCACTTCCTGCGCTTGGTCGACGGTCGCAACCTTGCCGGTGCCAATGGCCCAGACGGGTTCGTAAGCGATGATGAGGTTCGGCGCCTGATCCTTGCCGACGCCTTCGAGGCCGGCTTCGACTTGCGTCTGGACGACCTTAAGCGTGTCGCCGGCTTCGCGCTCGGCGAGCGTCTCGCCCACGCAGAGAATCGGGCGCAGCTGGTTTTTCAACGCGGCAATGACCTTCTGGTTGATGAACGCATCCGTCTCACCAAAGAGCGCACGGCGCTCGCTGTGACCAAGGATGACATGCGTCACAAACAAGGCGCGCAGCATGGGCGCGGCGATTTCGCCAGTAAATGCACCACTGGCCTCGAAGTGCATGTTCTGCGCGCCTAGCTTGAAGTTCGCGTCATCAATACCTCGGCCGACGCTTTCGAGCGCGGTGAATGGCGGGCACACGACGACATCAACATCGGTCTGCTTGCCGATGGCCGCGACGAGCTCGCTCACGAGCGCCACTCCGTCGGCGGGCGTTTTGTTCATCTTCCAGTTACCGGCGATGAGTTTTTTGCGGAGAGTCATGAAAGTGATAAGTGTTATGTGGAGCTCAGGAAGTCAGGTCGAAAGCCAGCATGAGAAACAAATTCCTGAATTCCAGCTTTCCACATTTCAGGCTTCAAGGAACACCACGCCGGGCAACGCCTTGCCTTCGAGGAATTCGAGGCTGGCGCCGCCGCCGGTGGAGCAATGCGTGACCTTGCTCGCGACGCCGAACTTCTTGGCCGCGGTCGCGGTATCACCACCGCCGACGACGGTGGTCGCGCCGCTGGCGGTCGCTTCGGCGACGGCTTGCGCCATGGCCTTCGTCGCGCCGGCGAATTTTTCAAATTCAAACACCCCGGCCGGACCGTTCCAGATGATGGTCCTGGCCGAGAGAATCGCGTCGCGATAAAGCGCGATCGACTTCGGGCCGGCATCGAGGCCTTCCCAACCATCGGGAATGCCCATGGCGTCATCCGCCGCCTGCGTGTTCGCATCGGGCGAAAAACTGTCGGCGCAAACATAATCGACCGGGAAAATCAGCTCGACGTTGCGCGCCTTGGCCTTGGCCACGAGGTCCGCGACGATCTTCGCGCCTTCGGCGTCGAAGAGGCTGTTGCCGATGGCCATGCCTTGGAGCTGCTTCTTAAACGTATAGGCCATGCCGCCGCCGATGATGATCTTGTCGGCCTTCTCAATCAGGTTGTTGATCAGCGGAATTTTGTCGGCGATCTTCGCGCCACCGAGGATGGCGAGCAGGGGGCGATCCGGATTGTCCAACACCTTGCCGAATGCGTTGAGCTCGGCTTCCATCAAGAAGCCCGCGGCTTTGTCCTTCAGCGCCACGCCGACCATCGACGAATGCGCGCGGTGCGCGGTGCCGAAGGCGTCGTTGATGAACACATCGCCGAGCTTCGACAGGCTGGCGCGAAACGCTTCGACGGCGGCTTTGTCGGCCTTGGTCGAGGTGCCGTCCTCGTTCTTCGCCTTGCCTTCTTCTTCGATGTGAAAGCGCAAGTTTTCCAAGAGCACGACAGTGCCGGGCGCGAGTTGGGCGCAGGTGGCCTCCACTGCCGGGCCCACGCAGTCATTGAGAAACGTGACGGGCTGGCCGAGCAGTTTTTCTAATTCCATGGCGACGGGCTTGAGCGAATACTTCGCGACCGCCCGGCCGTTGGGTCGGCCGAGATGGCTCATGAGGACGAGCGAGGCGCCTTGAGCGAGCGCGTGCTTGATCGTGGGCAACGCGGCCACAATCCGCTGATTGTTGGTGATGGCGCCGGTGGCCTTGTCTTGCGGAACGTTGAAGTCCACGCGGATGAGCGCGCGTTTGCCGACCAGGTCGAGGTCGCGGATGGATTTGAATTTCGGCATAAAACTCTCCCAAAATTAAACCACGGATGAACACAGATGGACACGGATCAGATCCGTATCCGTGTTAATCCGTGTCTATCCGTGGTTGGATTGAATTGCAGATCAGAGCTTGGCGGCGATCTTCTTGGTCAGATCGACGACGCGGTTGGAATAGCCCCACTCGTTGTCATACCAGCTCACCAACTTGAAGAATTTGCTGTTGAGCTCAATGCCGCTGCCGGCGTCGAAGATCGAGG
>JADLBI010000189.1 GCA_020847775.1 Opitutaceae bacterium | reverse complement strand
GCACCTCGAGCCGGATGCCCGCGATGCGAAACAACTTAATTGACCATGACAGCATGTCGCACAACAAAGCCGGGAATCTGTGATTCGCCAGCAACAAGTTGGCGGACTCCCGCTCCTTAATGCCCGACGTCAAGCCTGCCACCATCCTCATCATCGACGATGACGCTGATATGCGTTACTCGCTGGCCCGCGTGCTTTCGACCCAAGGCTATCGAGTCGCCGAAGCGGGCAGTGGCGAGGATGGGGTGGCCGCCGTCAAAAAAGGGCCGGCACCGGAATTGATCTTCATCGACATACGCATGGGCGGCATGAGCGGCATCGAGGCGCTGCAGCACATCCGCTCCCTCAATCCCCGCCAACTGGTCATCCTCATGACCGCGTTCGGCACGGCGCAGACGGCGATCGAGGCCATGAAATACGGCGCGTTCGATTACGTCATGAAGCCGTTTGATCCGGCCAAGGTGCTCGCGCTGGCGGCCAAGGGCGTGCAGGCGCATGCCGATTTGCGAGCGGCGGGCGAATATCAAACGACCGTCAATCCGGATGATTATCGCGAGGGCATTGTCGGCTCCGCGCCCGTCATGCAGGACGTGTTCAAGATCATCGGCCAGGTCACCGCCAGCGATGTGACCGTGATGATCACGGGCGAGAGCGGCACCGGCAAGGAGCTGGTCGCCAATTCGATCTGGAAGCATTCGCACCGCGCCAACAAGCCGTTCATCGCGGTCAACTGCGCGGCCATCCCCGACAACCTGATCGAGAGCGAACTCTTCGGCCACGAGAAAGGATCATTCACCGGCGCGACCACGCAGCGCATCGGCAAATTCGAGCTGTGCGACGGCGGCACGATATTTCTCGACGAGATCGGCGACATGGCGCTTGCCACGCAGACGAAGATCCTGCGCGTGCTGCAACAAGGTGAAATCCAACGCGTCGGCGGCACCGGGACGATTCGCGTCAACGTGCGCATCCTCGCCGCGACCAACAAGGACCTTGAGGCGATGGTGAAGGCGAAGACCTTTCGCGAGGATCTTTATTATCGGCTCAACGTCGTGCGCATCAAGATGCCGCCGCTCCGCGAGCGCCCGGGCGACATTCCGCAGATCGTCGATTACTGTCTGCAAAAACTGGCGCGCGAAAAGAAGAGCCGCGTGACCAAGGTTTCGCCCGAGGTGCTGGCGATCTTCGCCAAGCACAACTGGCCGGGCAACGTGCGCGAACTCGAAAACATGATCTACCGCAGCGCGGTGGTCGCGCAGGGCGACGCTTTATTGGTCAAAGACCTTCCGCCCGAACTCGGTGGTGGGGCCATTTCGCAAAGCGCCGCACCGTTTGAGGCCGAGCCGACCGAGTCGTCCGCGCCGACCGCAGACCTGACCATCGACGCCGCGTTTGATTTTCTCGCCAAGGCCTTGGCCGAGGACGAAGCGCCAATCCTTTCGCGCGCATCACAAGCCCTCGCGCACCGCGTGCTGGCCGCGCTCGGCGGCGACGAAACCGCCGCGGTCAAAAAACTCGGTCTCACCAAACCGGCGCTGAAGAAGTTGCTCGGCTGACATGCACCTGCATCCAGCCGCGCGGGTTTTGCCTTTCCGGCACCAAGGGCCGTTTACCACACGAAAGGACGGCGGCATTCTCTGCTTCGATGCCGCCTCGAGTCACGTCAGTCACGACGATGGCGCCACTTGGACCTCGCATCCCTTCGTCGCCGATTCGCAACGCTTCAAACCCAGCACTGAAACCGCGTTGCTGCGCACGCGGGCGGGGACGGTCATCGCGGCATGGATCAACTTGGCGGAAAAGCAATTCGCCGCCGGTTGGCAATGGGGCGGGGGACCTGAAGTTTTTGCGCAATGGATTCTGCCGCTCTACATCAGCCGCAGCCGTGATGAAGGCGTGACCTGGGAAGCGCCGCTCTTGATCAACCGGCCGTGGTGCGGCTGCGTGCATTCGATCATCCAGACCCGCACGGGGCGCGTCGTGTTGGTTGGCCAGGAAATCATTCCCGCGTGGCGACACGCGACCGTGATGTTTCTATCCGACGACGACGGACTCACATGGCAACGCAGCAACGTCCTCGATATCGGCTCAGGCATGCACGACCATGCCGGTGCCTGCGAGGGCACGGTCATCGAACGGCACGACGGATCGCTCTATCTGCTGGTGCGCAACGAAACCGGGTTTCTTCACGAATCCGTTTCCGATGACGACGGAAGCACGTGGAGTGAACTTCAGCCCACGGCCATCACCACGGTCAAATGCTGCCCGCAGCTCACCACCTTGACCGACGGCACCGTCGCGCTGCTTTGGAATCCGCCCCCGCGTTATGATCCCGCGGAACCGGTCACACGCGACGAACTCGCTCTGGCGTTTTCGCGCGACGACGGTCGCACGTGGAGCCAGCCCGTGATCGTGGCCGCCGATTACAGCCGTGTTCGCGCGCTGCCGGAACACATCCGCGCTTCATATCCGTATCTTTACGAACACCGCCCGGGCGAATTGTGGATCACCACGATGTATGGTGACGTGCGCATTAAGCTGGATCCCGCCAAACTCTCCAATGACGAGATCCCGCTGCCGCCGCTGATCGTGTTGTTCGGAGATTCAACCACGGCCCGGCGGCCGGCCGAAGTGCAGTCAGTTTACGGCGACCGCTTGAAACCGCTACTCGTAGCCGCGGGGATCGATCACACAATCGCGAATCGTGGCGTGCCCGGCAACGACACGTCCCATGCCATCGCGCGTTTCGACTGTGATGTGCTCGCGTTGCACCCCGATCTCGTCGTCATCCAGTTTGGGCTCAACGATGCCGCCGTCGATGTCTGGCGCGATCCTCCCGCGAGCCAACCACGGGTCGCGCGCGCCGACTATGTCGCCAATCTCGAATCGATGATCAGGCGACTCAAGGAGCGAAACATCGCGATCATTCTCATGACGCCCAATCGCATGTATTGGTCGCCCTTGCTACTGGAGCGCTACGACCGTCCGCCTTACGACGGGGCGAATCCTGAGAGCTTCAACCAATTGCATCTCGATAACTACGCCGCGGCTGTGCGCGCGCTGGCGGTGCGGGAAAATCTTCCGCTGATCGACATCAATCAGACTTATCTCGACTCCGGCAACCCTGCTCAATTTCTGCTCAAACGCTGCATGCAGCATCCCAATGACGCGGGTCACCAACTCGTCGCCGATTTGCTTGCGCCAGTGATGATCGAGCAATTGCGCCAACGCCAAAGATAGGGACGAGCGGCCCGCTCGGCGGATTCGTTTGTAGGGCGGGATCGCTGATCCCGCCATCGAATGGTTTAACGCCCGCGAAAGGCGGTATCAGCGATCCCGCGCTACAATCTGATATACCGCCGTCGTCGCGCGCTCTGGCCAACCAGTGCCTTGCGCGCACCCGCCTCCTTGTAAGGCGCGCGCCGATAGCCGCCGAGCGCGGGATTGGCCGCGCACGCCATTTGAAAATCCTGCATGCGCGCGAAGGCATTGATGAGTTGCCCGCGATCAGGATAGTGGTCGAGTCCGCGCTGCTCCAAGGCAAGCAGCAGTTCGTGCACGGTTTCGAGCGTGGAGAGGCAACCATCCTGGGGTTGCGCCTTGATGCGGTAGCGGCTCGGCGTGGTGGCGCGAAACATCAATCGTGGTAGCGCTTGCAGCACCGGGCTCACGCGCAGCATCTTGCGCGCCGCGCTCCACGTCGCATCGAGAATGAAAACCTGCAAGGGCCGCGCCGTGATGAATTCCGGCGGCGGCGTGCTTGCGCCCAAATCATACGCGCCCTCACCGGGATAGAGTAGCACGGAT
>JADLBI010000188.1 GCA_020847775.1 Opitutaceae bacterium | reverse complement strand
GGCTGACAGTAGCGAGTAGTGGGTAGTGGGCAGCGAGTAGTCTGAAGTGACGCGTCAGTGATGCTCGCTACCCGCTACCCGCTACTCGCTACCGTTGCTTAGCTAAACTTCACCTGCGGGGCGTTGCGCTCGGTGGGGTCTTCGACCTTGAAGAGTTCGGCGGATTGGAAGCCGAACATGCCGGCGAAGACGACGGTGGGGAAGGTCTCGCGCTTCGTGTTGTAGGTCATGACGCTGTCGTTGAAGGCTTGGCGGGCGAAGGCGATTTTGTTCTCGGTCGAAGTCAGCTCCTCAGTGAGCTGCGTCATGTTTTGGTTGGCCTTGAGGTCGGGATATTGCTCGGAGACGACCATGAGGCGCGAGAGGGCGCCCGCGAGCCCGGCCTCGGCGCCCATAAGGTTTTTGACCGCGCTGCCGCTGGCGGGATTGGCGGCGACGGCTTCGGCGGCGGAGGCGGCGATGTTGCGCGCCTTGATGACGGCTTCGAGTGTCTCGCGCTCGTGCTTAAGATAACCTTTGGCGGTTTCGACGAGATTGGGGATGAGGTCGTAGCGGCGCTTGAGCTGCACGTCGATCTGCGCGAAGGCGTTTTTGAAGCGGTTGCGCAAGGTGACGAGGCCGTTGTAGATGCCAACCACCCAGAGGGCGAGGATGACGACGATAGCGAGAAGAACGCCGAGAACGATGAGTGTAGTCATAAGCGGGAAGGGGTTAATCGCCGGGAACCCTATGACGATGAAACGGGTCGGAGCGAGGCGTAAGTGTTTATAACGCGGTTGATTGTTTCAATAGCTCGTCGCAAGTTTCCCGCCGTGCGTCTACGCCATGCTATTATTTTTCTGCTGGGTTTCGCCATCGCCGCGAAGGCGCAGGAGTCGTTGAATCAACCGGCACCGCTGGTCGGCGAAGCTGCACAGGGTTCGGTTTCCGCTGGAGGCAATGCACTGACCTTGCTCGCGGCGCAACGCGCCGGGGAGCTGGGCTTCACGTCCGCCGCGATCACTTTGTATCAAGAGCTGTTGGCGCAGCCCAGGGCGGATCAACCGGCACTCGCGTTGGCGCTAGTCACGGCACTGATGGACGACGGTCGGTTTGCCGAAGCGCAGACCGCGCTGGACCGCATCGGTGGCGTGCGCGGCGCGGCGTGGAAGTTGCGCGCAGGCCTGCTTGCGGCGCAGCGGCGCGATTGGGCGGCGGCGGAGGCCGCGGTGGCGGGGATGAAGCCGGAGGAGCTGTCGGCGGCGGAGCGCGGCTGGCTGTGGTTTCTGCGCGGGGTGCTGGCGGATGCGGCGGACGATCCCGGCAAGGCGCGCGGATTTTATGAGCAAGCCGAGGGCGCGGCAGGGTCGGCGGTGGCGCGCGCGCGGTTTGTGCTCGCGCGTGAACAGGCCCGGCTGCGGCTGGGCGCGGTGGACGAGCCACTGGTCGAGGAGGCGCGCAAGAACATGGAGCGCCTGCAAGGGCGCAAGACGGGCTATAGTTTTGCGCGCACCTATGCGGTCATGCTGGACGCGCTGGGCCGCAAGGCGGAGGCGGTCGCGATTTTGCAGCGGCAGTTGCTAACCTTGCCGTCGGGTGAACAAACCGAGCGCGATGATTTTCAGATGCTGCTCGGCTTGGTCGCGGGCGCGCAGGCGGGCCCCGGGCGGGTGGCGATGCTGGGTCTGTTGAGCAACGGGCAGGACCCGGCCAAGCAGCGCGCGGCGCTGCGGGTGCTGGCGGGGGCCTCGATGCAGGAGCCGCTGCGCGGGCAATTCCGGCGCGAGCTCGACGGGCTGATCGCGGGTGCGCCGATGCATCCGGTGCTGGATGATTTGCTGATGACGCGCGCGCAGCTGGCCTTGGTGGCGAAGGATTACGCGCGGGCCGAGGGCGACGCGCGGGAGCTGTTGGAAAAATTTCCCGGCTCGCCGCGCAAGGCCGAGGCCTACGGTGTGCTGACCGCCTCGGCGTGGGAGCAGTTGCGCTACCGGGCGGCGGCGGATTTCGCGACCAACGCGCGGGACGCGTTGGGCGGTTCGTCGGTGGATTTGCGCGGAGAATTGGGTGTGCTGGTCGCGGAAGCGTGGTTTCGCGCGCGGGATTACGCCAATGCGGCGGACGCCTACTCGGCGGTGCTGCGCGAGGTGCCGCCGGGCGTGCCGCCGGGGGAGTTGATGTTCCAGCGCATCCTTTCCGACATCGAGGGCGGACAGCTCGACACGGCGCTACAGCAGATGGATGCACTGGGCGCGGACGCGCGATTTGACGCAGTCAGCCGCTGGCGGACGGAGTGGAACTTGGCGCGGGCGTTGCAGCGTGCGAATCGCGTGGGCGACGCGTATGCGCGGGTGAACCAGCTGCTCGGGGCGTCGCACTCGGCCAGGCTGCCGGGCGAGTTGCGCGCGCGTTTACGCTGGCTACAGGCACGGCTCTCATTGCTGGCGGGCACACCGGAGGAGACGCTGCGGCTGGTGGACGAGATGCAGGGCGCGATGCCGGAGGATTTGGCGGAGACCTTGCGGCAGGAGGTCCGGAGTTCGATCGAACTATTGAAGGCGGAAGCGTTGTTCAAACTCGGCCGCACGGCGCAGGCGGTGGAGTTGATGCAGAAGCTGCGCGCAGACTACGCGAAGTCGGACGCGGCAATTTATTCGATTATCATCGAGGCGGGTTACTATGCTGAACGGGATCAAGCGGTGGAAGCGCAACGGCTCTACACCGAGTTGGCGGATAATTATCCCGACAATCAGACTTACGCGCCGTATGCGTTGTATCAGGCCGCGCTTCAAGCTGAGCGGCGCGGGCAGGACAGCAATTTGGAGGAGGCGAACAAGCTCATCGAGCGCATGGTCACGCGCTACCCGCAGAGTCAGTTGGTGTTTTACGCGCGGCTCAAGCAGGGCGACCTATGGCGCAAGCTCAACCAATTCGCGCTGGCGCAGCAGGTCTATGAATCTTTGGTCAACAATTACCCCTCGCATCCGGACGCGGCGCTGGCGCAGTTGGTGCTGGCCGAGTGTCACAATGCGCAATCAGTGAGCGATCCGAGCCACGCCGAACGCGCCATTGTTTTGTTCGAGCAAGTGCGCGATCGGGTGGATGCGCCGGTGGATGTGCGGGTTGAGGCAGGTTACAATCTTGGTTACCTTATGCTGAGGCGCAATCAACCCGCGCGCGCCGAGGCGGTGTGGTGGCGAGATGTGGTGACGGCGTTTCTGTTGGATGAATCCGCGGCCCGCGGGCTGGGAGCCAAGGGACGTTATTGGATGACGCGCACTTTGCTGGAAGCCGGCTCGCTGTATGAACAGCAGGCCAAATACGATCGCGCCCGGGAGGCGTGGGGCCTGATCATTGAATCTGGTTTGCCTGGCGCGGCGCTGGCGCGAGATCGCATCGCGCGCTTGAGTCCCGCCAACGCTTGAGTTTATCGGCGACCCTGCTTAACCCCAATCCAACTGACGATGTCCGTATATAATTTCAGTTTGTTCGCCGAGGGCGGCCCTATGATGTGGGTGCTCCTCGCGCTGGGCTTTCTGTGCCTGCTACTGTTTCTGGAGCGTGTGCTTTACTTGCATCGTGGACAGATCAAGGCGGCCGAGTTTATCGATGGTATAAAGAACATTTTGGCCAAGCGTCGCATCGTCGAGGCCCTAACGGTTTGCCAGGAGACTCCGGGGCCGGTGGCGGCGGTGGTCAAAGCCGCGCTGCTGCATGCGGATGATGAGGCGGAGGTGTTGCGGTCGCATGTGCAAGCGGCGGCGGTGCTTGAATTGCCGGCCTTGGAGCGGCGGATCGGCTCAATCGCGGCGATCGCCCAAGTCGCGCCGTTGGTGGGGCTGCTCGGCACGCTGCTGGGCCTGGCCACGACGTTTCACGCGTTTGAGCGCGATTATGCCACGGTCGCCACGCTGTCGGCGGGCATGTGGCAAGCGTTATTGTGCTCCATCGGGGCGCTGCTATTGGCGATCCCGGCGCATTTGGCGCACCATTTCTTAACCGGGCGAGTGCGGGCCGTGGTGCGAGATATCGAGTGGTCGGGCAACGAGATCATGCGCTACATGCTGACGGAATACCGGCAGACGGGCGCGGAAGGAGCGAAGCCATGATCACACGGCCGTTGGATCTGGCGGCGAG
>JADLBI010000187.1 GCA_020847775.1 Opitutaceae bacterium | reverse complement strand
TCTCATGGGGGCCACCTCCACCATCACGCAACCCGACGGGATTGACCTGGTCGTGCGATTCACGGGCGCGAATCACCGAATCGAGACCCTTTATCGCCGTCACATCAGTCCGACCGCGCCAGGCAGCCACGATTTCGACACGATCCGCGTCCCCATTCCCGGCGTCGAGCCGGGCACCCTGTCGGTGTGCTTTTCGCCTGGACCGCTGGGCGACGCCGCCTACGACTGGGTGGAAATTGCCGCGTTCAAGGGCGAGCTGTCGCCCCTGAGCCTCACTTTCGATCAGCACGAAATCCCGCCGACCACCATTGAGGCCGTCCACGGCATCAGCGTGGTGACTGACCAAAATCGCGAAGTGGTCTTCGCGCATGCGCCGATGGATTTCACCGTGCCGCAAGTGCCCGGGCTCAGCGAGGTCTCCGGCGAATTCGGCCTACTCGACAGCGCCTGGACGGGCGAAAAAAAATCCGCCGGCGCCATCTTCTCCATCGCGCAATTGCGCGCCGACGGCGCGGTCCTGCCGCTGTTTGAAAAACGCCTCGATCCGGCTCGCGCGCCCGCCGACCGGGCCATCCAAAATTTCCAAGTGACCCTGCCCCCCGCCTCCGACGCGGTGCTGCGCTACGCCATCCGACCGGCTGATCCGCGCGACAACGGTTTCAACCACACCTTCTGGGCGAATCTGCGCGGCTGGAAATTTCGCGCCACCATCGCGACGCCCGCCGGGCCTTTGAAATCAATCGTCTCGGATGCGCCCAACGGCCTGTCGGAGATGGACGAGGCCGGTCTGAAAGTGACCTTCGCGCACGCCCCTTCGCGGCTGGAGTTCGCCTTGCCCAATGGGCTGAGGCGGTTGAGCGGGGCGATCGGCCTCATCGCCACCGCCTACACCGGCAACGGCACCACGCAAGGCGGACGTTTTCTCATCGAGCACGCCGCCCCCGATGGCACGCGGCGCGTGCTGCTCGATCGCACCTTGCGCCCGCTCACCACGCCCGCTGACCGCGGCCCGCAACCCTTCACGGTTGAGCTTGGCCCGAGCCCGGCGGGCACGCTCATCCTGCGCACCGAACCCGCGCCTGGTGGCCGACTTGATTTCACCTGGTGCTACTGGCACGACCTTAAGCTAAATCACTGAGCAAATCGAACATGCCTTCTCCCGACTCCACCTGCTCCCGCCCGGCGGCATTGTATCTAATCTTCATCACCGCGCTCCTGCTCGCGCTCGCCTTCGCCGGTTTCACCCAACACGCGTGGGAGGATTATTACATCACGTTTCGAGCCAGCAAGAATCTGGCGACCGGCCACGGCTTGGTGTTCAACCCCGGCGACCATCTGCACACCTTCACCTCGCCCTTGGGCGTCCTGCTCCCGGCGTTGTGCAGCCTCGTCACCGGCAACCAAAGCGACGGCGCGGCCCTGTGGTTGTTTCGTCTGCTCAGCGCGGCGGCCTTCGCCGGTGGCGTGACCCTGCTGTTTGCGTTAACCCGTCGTCTGGGCTGGGCCATGGCCGCGGCGGGCCTGTTGGCGCTGCTGCTCGCCACCGACGCCAAATCCCTCGACTACACCATCAACGGCATGGAAACGGGCTTCATGCTCGCGTTTCTGGTGTATGCGCTCTGGAGCCATTTCACCCCCGGCCGTCGTCAGTGGCGGCACATCGGCCTGGCTTGGGCGGGGCTCATGTGGACGCGGCCGGACAGCTTTATCTACATCGGGCTCATCGCCGCCGGCTGCTGGCTGTTCAACGATCCTGTTCGCACCGGCGGCAACCGCCGCGAACTGCTTGGACTTTATCTCCGCGCCGGTCTGTTGACCACCGCGCTCTACGGACCTTGGCTGCTCTGGGCGGCCTGGTATTACGGTTCGCCCATTCCACACACCATCATGGCGAAGGGCGCGGCGAGTGGCGGGGAGAGCGGCGCGCTACACCGGCTGTTGAACGGAATCTGGCAGCTCCCGCGGCTCATCTGGAGCCGGGATCTCACCGCGCCAGAGGGCGGTTTTTTGCCGTCCTACTTCATGTTTCCCGAGTGGCCGGTCTGGATGCGGCCCTATGGCCGCGTCTTGGCCACTCTCGCCGCGGTGTTGTGGGTGGTGCCCCGGCTGCGACTGGAGGCGCGCGTCGCCTCGTTTGCCTACTTTTTTGCCATCAGCTACCTGGCCTTCGTGCCGTATTTTCCGTTCCCTTGGTATCTGCCACCCACGACCTGGCTGGCCTTCGTGGCCCTGGTCGGCGCGGGCGCGTCACTCTGGGGCACCCGGCGACCGGTTTGGCGCTGGGCAACCGGCGCGGCCGGCGCGCTCTGCCTCTTGGCGGGCCTCGTCCTGACGGTCGGCTCGGCGCGGCAGTTGCGCGCCCAGCAACGCATTATCGAGGACGGCAACCGGCGGCTGATTGGGGAGTGGCTGCATGAGCACGCCCAGCCCGGTGACAGCGTGTTTATGGAGCCGTTGGGCTACATCGGCTACTTCTCGGGACTGAAGACCTACGACTGGCCCGGCCTATCAACCC
>JADLBI010000186.1 GCA_020847775.1 Opitutaceae bacterium | reverse complement strand
GGGCGGCCAGCTCACCGAGGCCGTGCGCCGCAAACCTTACGCCGTGGTGTTGTTCGACGAGGTCGAGAAAGCACACCCGGACGTCATCCAACTGCTCCTGCAGATTCTGGAGGATGGCCGCCTGACCGATTCGCTCGGCCGCACGGTGGATTTCCGCAACACGATCATCATCATGACCTCAAATGTCGGCGCCTCGCTTCTGCAGCGCCAGACTTCGATGGGGTTCTCCGCCGCCGCGAACAACATCAACGACGCGGAGAAGATGCGCGAAAAAGTCCTCGAGGAATCGAAGCGCGTGTTCAAGCCCGAGTTCCTGAACCGCATTTCGGATATCATCTTCTTCCGCCCGCTGGACAGGCAGGACCTCGTGAAGATCGTGGATATCGAGCTGGGCAAGTTCACCAGTCGCCTATCCGAGCGCAAAATCTCATTGGAGTTCACCACCGCGGCGAAGGAGCTGCTGGTCGAGAAGGGCTACGACGAGAAATATGGCGCGCGACCGTTGCGCCGTGCCGTCGAAAACTATCTAGAGGATCCGCTAGCCGAGTCGATTTTGCGCGGCAACATCAAGGACGGCGAACCCGTCGTGGTGGATCGTGACGGCGAGATGCTCGTGTTCAAACAAAGCACTCCACCGACTGCGACCGAGGTCAAGTCCTGAGGGCACCTGAATCCCGCGCTTCGTTCACCCAACGCCAAGGGGTGGGCCTAGCGTGCGGATTTGTTCGTTGTCGCGATATGAACGAAGGCGAGGGTCGCGGGAGTGAGTTCCGCGCCATCGCGCCAGCCCGCGACCAAGCGACTTTCCGGCGCCGGGCCGCTGAGCGCGCGAAACACGATTTCGGCCGGTAGCGTGCTGGCTTCGGATGGCGTGATGAACGTGGCGCCCAAGCCGGCCCGCACAAGCCCGATGGCTTTGGTGCGAGGCCAGACTTCCTCGACGACGCGCAGTGTGATTCCGGCCAAGGCGCAACTGGTGAGGATACGGTCATAGAACCCGGGATTGAGTGCGCGCGGAAAAAGCACAAACGGCGTGTGCGCCAAGTCGCGCAGATGCAGTTTGGCCTTCCGGGCCAGCGGATGCGCGGCCGGGAGCAAGATGCCATTGGGTTCGCGCAAGAGTTGCTGTGTGAGCACGCCGTCCGGCGTGGGTTTCTCCGGGTGGAAGAAGCCGCAGTCGATCTCGCCGCTGCGCAACGCCTCGATTTGCTTGGCGGTCGGCGACTCGTGCAGTTCGACCCGAATACCGGGATGCTTTTGGGCAAAGGTCCGAATGATGCCTGGGAGCACCGTGGCCATGGCGAGCCCGGTGAATCCGATGCGCACGCGGCCGGTGGCACCGGAGGCCATGGCGCGCAACTCGGGACCGACCTGCTGCAACCCCTGCAAAAGCGGAGTTGCGCGCTCCAGCAGCAATTGCCCGGCTGGGGTCAGCTCCACGCGGCGCCGCGTGCGCAGGAAAAGTGCGGAGCCGAGAGCCTGCTCGAGCTGCGCGATTTGCCGACTGAGCGCGGGCTGCGCGACGCCGAGCAGTTCTGCGGCCCGGCGAAAATGCAGGAGCTGGGCCACGGCGTGAAATCCAACCAACTGGCGCAGGTCGAAATCAAACTGATACTTAACCGGCATCAATGATGGTAAAATTAGTATTTTGGGTTATGGCAACCTTCTGCTACGATGCTCGCCATACAACGCCGCAAGATGGCTGCCCAACCGATCCACCCATGCCCAAGTCCCTCTTTGAAAAAGTCTGGCAAGCCCACGCCGTGCGCACTCTGGCGAACGGCCAGACGCAGTTGCTCATCGGCACGCATTTGATCCATGAGGTCACGAGCCCACAGGCCTTCGGGATGCTGCGGGATCTGGGCCTGAAGGTGGCAATGCCACACCGCACCTTCGCGACGGTTGATCATATCGTGCCGACGGACCAGCGCACGGAGCCGTTCAGCGATCCATTGGCCGACCAGATGATCAAGGAGCTGCGCAAAAACTGTACGGCGCACGGCATCACGTATTTTGATCTCGGATCCGGCAAACAAGGCATCGTGCACATGGTCGGACCGGAGCAAGGCATCACCCAGCCGGGCACAACCATCGCCTGTGGCGACTCGCACACGAGCACGCACGGCGCGTTTGGGGCGATCGCGTTGGGCATCGGCAGCAGCCAAGTGCGCGACGTGCTCGCCACCCAGACCATTGCGCTGAGTCCGCTCAAAGTTCGCCGCATTAACGTGACGGGGCACTTGCGCGCGGGCGTTTACGCGAAGGACGTGATCCTGCACATCATTCGCACGCTCGGCGTCAATGGTGGCACGGGTTACGCCTACGAATACGGCGGTCCGGTGTTTGACGGTTTCTCGATGGAAGAGCGCATGACCGTCTGCAACATGTCCATAGAGGGCGGAGCACGCGTGGGCTATGTGAATCCGGATGAAAAGACCTACGCCTACCTCAAGGGTCGGCCCTATGCGCCGCAAGGGCGGGCGTGGGACGAGGCAGTGGCGCATTGGCGCGATATCGCCAGTGACCCTGATTGCGTTTACGATGACGTGGTGACTCTACGCGGTGAGGACATCGCGCCGACGGTGACTTGGGGCATCAACCCAGGGCAGGGTGTCAGTATCACGGAAACCGTGCCTGATCCGGCCCAAGCTGCTTCCGACGATGAACGCACGAGCATTGAAGAGGCGCTCGCCTACATGAAACTCAAGGCGGGCAAACCGATCGCCGGCACGAAGATTGACGTGGCCTTTCTGGGCAGTTGCACCAATGCGCGCCTGTCCGACTTCCAAGAGGTCGCCCAATACCTGCGCGGTCGGCGCGTGGCTCCCGGCGTCAAGGCGATCGCCGTGCCCGGGTCGCAACTCGTGAGCGCGCTTTGCGCGGAGCTGGGCATTGACCGCGTGTTTCGCGACGCCGGCTTCGAATGGCGCGCGGCCGGGTGTTCGATGTGTCTGGCGATGAACCCGGACAAACTAGTTGGCGACCAGATGTGTGCCAGCTCATCCAACCGCAATTTCAAGGGTCGGCAAGGCAGCCCCACCGGCCGCACACTGCTGATGAGCCCCGTGATGGTCGCCGCCGCGGCGGTGACTGGCGCGGTGGCTGACGCCCGCGAAGTGTTTCCTGTGTCCGCTCGCAACTGATTCCCATGTCTCTCGAGAAATTTACCACC
The DNA here is from genome assembly GCA_020847775.1 of Opitutaceae bacterium. Lineage (GTDB taxonomy): Bacteria > Verrucomicrobiota > Verrucomicrobiia > Opitutales > Opitutaceae > Cephaloticoccus. The sequence goes on along the minus strand of JADLBI010000186.1, from coordinate 716 downwards.
ATCACCAGCCGTTGCGTGACTGTGCCGGGCAACGACATAGACACGGACCGCATAATCCCGGCGCGTTATTTAAAGTGCGTGACCTTTGAGGCACTCGGAGAAGGCTTGTTTGCCGACGACCGCAAAGCCGCGAGCCTACACCCGCTTGACGACCCACGCTACGCCGGTGCGAAGATACTGCTCACCGGGGCGAACTTTGGCTGCGGCAGCTCTCGAGAGCACGCGCCACAGGCGATTAAGAAGTTCGGTTTCCGAGCGGTGGTGGCGGAAAACTTTGCCGAGATTTTCTTTGGCAACGCCACCAACATCGGACTCGTCTGCGCCAATGCCGCGCGGGACGACATCCGCCAGATCAGCGCGGCTGTAACCGCCGATCCGACATTGGCCGTAACGTTGGACTTGGCGGCCCGGCAGATACGATTTGGCGCGGAGACCGTGCCGCTGACATTGCGGGAATCTGCCCGCGACGCGCTGGTGCATGGCCGATGGGATCCGATTGGCGAGCTGCTGGAAGGCGCGGCGGCGGTGGCCGCCAAGGCCGCGAGCTTGCCCTACACGCGGGCGAAGGCATAACTTTTTTGAACCTTTTGCGCGGCCGCCGCGTCACAAGGCCACACTCTTATGACGATTCTAGCTGCCATTGAGGTTTTTAAAGGCGCCGGCCTGCTGATCTATCCGCTTGGGCTCTGCTCGGCGATCGCGGTCTATATCCTGTG
>JADLBI010000185.1 GCA_020847775.1 Opitutaceae bacterium | reverse complement strand
GCAGCAGAGCGAACCGCTGCCGAGGCCGAGCTTCGCGTAAACCGGCGGGCGAATGTCACCGAGCATCCGGTCGTGGCCGATCAGCAGTTCGTAAAGCTGGCCGCCGGTGGAAATATATTGGTCATCAAACACGAGCTGGCCGCCGTTTTTGCCGAGGACACCCAACTCGCGCCACAGCCCTTCCTCGATGCGACCAAGCAATTCCTTGCCTTCGGGGAAGAATCGCGCGATCGACGCGAAACCGTGTTCGAAATTCGTCGCGCGCGAGGGCCGCGGTTTCAGGTTGGACCACTTGCGGTCACGCAAATCGAAGGAACGCGCCCGCACGCCGCGGCCGCGCACGGCGCTGAGCTGGTCGCTGCGCCACATCTTGCTGGTCGAGAGCTCGGTCATCGCCGCGACGGTAATGTCGCCCAAGTGGGTCTTCGCGCCGCGCTGCGGGGCCAGCGCCGCAAGCGCCCACGCGCTGCGCTTGTCATACATCAGGTTCCGCGTGCCATCGATGGGATCCATGATGCATTTGAAGATCGTCCGTTTGACCGGTGTGCCGCGCGGAAACGTCACGGCCTCGTCGTCCTCGATGCCCTCCATGACAAGCTGCACCGGCCACTGCTTCGGCCAGTGCGCCTCGAACCACGCGAAGATCGCGTCCTCGGTGATCTTGTCCACTTGATAGATCGTGTCGGCCGCGGTCACGGCGGCGATCTTCGCGAACGACGCGGCGCTTTTCGCGCGCGCCGTCACGAGCGTGTCTCGGATGTGATCCTGTAGGGCGCAGAGCAGCTTGCGGATTATTTCGAGATTGGGATGCACAGGGACTGGAAGAGGTTCTTTTCAACCACAGATGAACACAGATTCACACGGATAAAAATTCCAACAATACGATTCGTTCATCTGTGTTTATCTGTGTCCATCTGTGGTTAAACTTCAGTTCAAAATCCGGCTTTTTTATAGTGCGCCGCCGGGACCGCACGCAGCTCTGCGGCTTTCTCGTCGGGGTCGGATTCGTTGGTCATCGAGCCGCCGCCGACCTCTGGACCGGCGAGGTATTTCAACGTGTCGGGTTTGCGCAATGGCGGGTGGAACTCCACATGAAACGGATACGCCGCATAGTCGCCGCCGTCGGTCGGCGCCTGATGAATCGCCATCACGTAGGGCATCGGCATCCGCCAGAGGTTGTCGTAGCGCGTGGCGACCTCGCGGATCATCAGGCCGAGCGCCGTTTGTTCATCCGGCGTCAGCTCCGCCAACGAGGCGACTTGGCGGCGTGGCAGGATGAACACCTCGTAGGCGTAACGCGCGAACCATGGCACGCAGGCCACAAACGAACCGTTCTCCGCGATCACGCGCGGCCCGGCGAGCTCCCGCCGCAGGATTTCCTGGCCGATGAACCCGCCGGTCTCCGCGAAGAATTTCCGGCTGCTCGTCACCTCGCGCGCCGTGTGCGCATAGATCAGGTTGCCCGCGTAAATCTGGCAGTGCGGGTGCGGATTGGAGGTGCCGACGAGCGAGCCTTTGTTTTCAAAAATCAGCACGTGGTCCACGTCGGGGCGCGTGCCGAGTTCGCGATAGCGTTCCGTCCACAGGTCCACCACGGCGACGCATTCCGCATCCGTCAAATCCACGAAGGTTTTGCTGTGGTCAGGGCTGTAGCAAACCACCTCGGCCGTGCCCACGGCGGTCTTTGTCTGGTAAAAATCGTCGCCCGGCGTGGTCGCCTCGCCGCCAAAGCACGGCAGGTCGTTGGTGAACCAATAGACGCCGGTGTAGGCAGGGTTGGTGCCTTTCACGCGCTTGTTGCCCGGACAGAGCGCGCAGGTCGGATCGTAGCCTGGTGGCGTGGTTTCAGCGACCTTGTGCGTATCGCCAATCCAAGGCCTTCCGCCGCGATGCGCGGTGTAGAGCACCCACTCCTCGCGCAAGGGGTGCCAGCGTTGTTCCCAGAGGGCTGGTTTTTGCGGATGGGGGGACAGCTCCGACATGCGCAGCGCAGCGTTGGTCATCCGTTCCGCATGGCGAGCACTTTTCCCGTCAGCAGCGCCGCCACAACTTGCACGAATACGCGATCTGCAATTGTAACTTAACGAAAGAAGTGACACGGCTAGGTCCTGACTCAACTTCTTCAACCCCATGAAAAATAAATACGACCCTGAGATCATCTGTAAATACGCCGATAAACTCTACTCGCAGGCCGCATCCATAATCGCCGGGCGGACTATCGCTGGCATTTTCTTCGGCGTGATCGGTGGCATCGTTTTCCAATATTATTTACCGACAGAGCCACGATGGCTGCCTGTTGCGGTTGGCACAGTGTTATTTGGTCTTCTTGGCTATAACAGCGCGCAGGCGAAAGCGTTTGAGTTGCGACTGCGAGCCCAGGACGCACTTTGCCAAGTGCAAATCGAGAAGAACACACGCACTCAATCCTCATAAACGCCGAGGCGGTCCAGATTAATATACCTTGGCAGTCTCACAGGTGCCATTCAATCGGCACAGGATATGGGCATCGGCCACACGGT
>JADLBI010000184.1 GCA_020847775.1 Opitutaceae bacterium | reverse complement strand
CCGCAAGTTCGAGCGCCCCGGCAGCTCCCATGGCGTGGCCAATGTAACTCTTGGTATTGTTGATGTGGGTTTCGGGACACCCCTCACCGAAGACCGCCCGGATCGCCTCGCACTCCTGGATGTCTCCGAGCGGCGTGGCGGTGGCGTGGGTGTTGACGATATGGATGTCGGCGGGTTGCAGCCCCGCGTTTTGGATCGCCTTGCGGACGCACTCCGCTTGGCGAGTCGGATTGGGCAGCACGTAATCGCTGGCGTCGCTGTTGACATGATACCCGGCGATCTCGCCGTAAATTTTCGCGCCGCGCGCCTGGGCGTCCTCAAGGCGCTCGAGCGTGTAAAGCGCCCCGCCCTCGGAGATCACGATGCCATTGCGCGCGAGGTCGAAGGGGCGGCTGGCTTTGGGCGGATCGTCGTGGGTGGCGAGCGCGTTCTGGCTCTTGAAACCGGCGAAAATACCGAAGGTGCGGATGCTTTCACTCACCCCGCCGCAAATCGCGAAGTCCACCTCGCCGAGGCGGAGCATCTGCGCGGCGTGAATCAGGCCGAGATTGCCCGCGGCGCAAGCGGCGCCGATGGTGTAGGCTGGGCCGGTGATGCCGAGATTGAGCGAGGCCTCGCCGGCCGGGTTGTTGGCCACGGTGCGGGGGTTGTGGTAGTGCGACCAGAACTTCGTGTCGTAGTTAAACTGCGAGATGTTGTAAATTTCGTTCTCGGTCTCGACGTTGCCGTGCTCGGTGCAACCGATGTAGATGCCGACGCGGCCCTTGTCCAACGCCTCAAAATTCACGCCACTGTCCGCCAACGCCTCGCGCGCGCAATAGATCGAAATCGACCCCGCCCGCGTGCCGACGCGCACTTCCTTCTTTTTCTGATATCTGAGCGGATCGTAATGGCAGACGCCCGCGAGTTGTTCGCCCATGTAGCGGATTTCCATCCGTGCAATGCCCGCCACGCCGGCCAGCAGGTTTTGCCGGAATTCCGCCAGGGAATTGCCGTTGGGGGCCGTCAAACCGACCCCGGTGATCACGATGCGGGAGTGCTTCATTACGCCAAAGGAGAAAATCGCTAGCCATTTGCTCCCCGAAAGCAATACAACGCTCCCGAAATGAACGTTCTTGTCGTAGGAGGCGCCGGTTACATCGGCAGTCATTGCGTCCGCCAGCTTATCGCGGCCGGCCATAATCCCGTCGTGCTCGACAATCTGGTTTACGGCCACCGCGCCGCCGTGCCCGAGGACGTGCCGTTTTACCCGACCAATCTCGGCAACGAAAAGGAGGTCGGGAAAATCCTCCGCAAAGAAAAGATCGAGCTCGTGATGCACTTCGCGGCCTACGCCTACGTCGGCGAGAGCGTCACCGATCCGCTCAAATACTATTTCAACAACGTCGCCGCCACGCTGCATCTGCTGCGCTGCATGATCGGCTCGGGCGTGAAAAAATTCGTCTTCTCCTCGACCTGCGCGACCTACGGCGTGCCGGAGAAAATGCCCTTGGTCGAAACCATGCCGCAGGCCCCGATCAATCCCTACGGCCAGACCAAGCTCGACGTTGAAAACATTCTCAAATCCCTCGCCCACGCCAACGGCCTGAGTTTCGCCGCGTTTCGCTACTTCAACGCCGCCGGTGCCGCCGAGGACGGCGCGATCGGTGAGCATCACGATCCGGAAACGCATTTGATCCCGCTCGCGATCGATGCCGCGACCGGCCTGCGCCCGCCGCTGCAAGTCTTCGGCAACGACTACCCCACCCCCGACGGCACCTGCCTGCGCGATTACGTGCATGTGGACGATCTCAGTCGCGCGCACATCGCGGTTTTCGACCAGCTCGCCAAACCCGGTGCCGCCTTGTTCTACAACCTCGGCACTGGCACGCCGACATCCGTGCTCGAAGTGATTCGCGCCGTCGAAAAAGTCACCGGCAAGACCGTGCCGCACACCATCGCGCCGCGCCGCGCCGGCGATCCGCCCGCGCTCTACGCCGATTCCACCAAGGCCAAGACCGAGCTCAATTGGACGCCCAAGTTCACGACCATCGAGCCGATCGTGGCCACCGCGTGGCAGTGGCATCAGGCCAACCCACAAGGGTTCCGAAGCTAAAACTTGCCTACGGGCTTGACGAAGCGTCATATGCTACTATTAATGGTCGCATATGAAACGTTCCGTCTCCCTAAAAAAGCCCAGCGTGGTCAAGTATTACACCCAGACTGAACCTGAAACCTTTAAGCTCGAGGAGCCCGCGTTGGTGTCGGACTACGGTCCGGCGGCGCTACTCGGGGAATTGCGTCGCGGCCTGCCCTTCGCCGAGCTCGAGGCCCTGCAATCCAGCTTGGAGGTGCCGCTCGAAAAACTCGCCGGTCTGCTCGGCATCTCCAAAGCCACACTGCATCGGCGCAAGCTCGGCGGTCGCCTCGATCTCGCGGAATCCGACCGAGTGGTGCGTTATGCGCGCCTCATGGGCTTGGCGTCGCAAGTATTGGACACCCCCGAAAACGCTCGTTTGTGGCTGAGCGCTCCGCAGCACGGTCTGGGTGGGGCGGTCCCCGTGGATTACGCCGAGACCGAATACGGGGCCCGGCAGGTGGAGGACTTGCTCAACCGCATCGAATACGGCGTGTATTGATGCGATGCTGACGGGATGGCGATTGGTTAAGAACACCCACGTTGCGACGGCATTCAGCGGCGACGGCGCGGCGCGCGCGAGCGGGCGGTGGAACTCATACGGAAGACGCGTGGTTTACGCCAGTTCCAGCCGGGCCTTGGCCATACTGGAAACACTGGTGCATCTCGACCAGCCGGTCAGGCATCATTACGCATTATTTCGTATTGAATTCACCGAGGCGCTGGCGGCCACTTTGGCGCCGACCACGCTGCCGCCGGACTGGCGCATCGATCCGCCTTCGCGCTTCACCCAACAACTTGGCGATCATTGGCTGTTGGCAAGGCGATCGGCTATTCTCACGGTGCCTAGTGCGGTCATCCCGGATGAATGCAACTATCTGCTCAATCCCACCCACCCCGACTTTTCCCGCGTTAAGATCGGCCAACCCGAACCGTTTTCACTCGATCCGCGCTTGGCGAAAGCATGACGTTAGAGACAGGTTCCACCCGGTCCGCGCGATCAAAGCACGCCGTTCACTGCCCGAGGAGCGTCTGGATATGCGCATCGTTCAGATTGTTCTTGGTCGCGATGACCACGCCGGTATCGACGAAGGTTTCGATGGACTCGCCTTTGAGCGCGGCCACGATCGTTTTCACGCCGAGGTAGCCCATCTTTTCCGGGTCTTGCAGCACCAGACCCTGCAAGTCGCCGTTTTCGATTTCGTCGGTAAACTGTCGGCTATTCGCGAAGCCCACGAGTTTCACCTTGCCGCCCGCGAGCCCCGCATCCGCCAGCGCGACAAGCATGCCAGCCAGGGTGGATTCGTTCGGTGTGACTATGCCGTCCACTTCACGCCCGTAGCGCACAAGCAGATTTTGCGAGACGGCCAACGCGGTGTTGCGCGTGGCGCCGCCATGTTGGTTCGACGAAATGACTTCGAGTTTGGGAAAATTTTCCGCCAGTTCATCCAGAAAGCCCTGTTCGCGCGCCTCGCAACTCGCGGAGCCCACTTGCACGCGCAGCAGGATGACCTTGCCCTGCCCGTCCAGCACCTCGCCGAGTCGTTTGCCGGCGAGCCGTCCGCCCGCGTAGTTGTCGGTCGCGATCGTGCTGACCGGGGCTTGCGACGCCAACGGTGAATCAACCACCACGACGGGGATGCCCGCCTTCGTCGCTTGTTCAACCGGCCGAGCCAATGCCCGTGTATCGAGTGGCGCGAGCACGATGCCGTTCACGCGCCGCGTCATGAAATTCTCCACCACCTGCACCTGTTGATCGCGATCATCCTCGCGCAGGGGGCCTTTCCAAATGATCTCAACCGGTTGCCCCGCGGCCTTGAGCTCGGCCTCGGCCTTTTGCGCGCCTTGATGCAACTGCTTCCAGTATTGATGCGTCGTGCCCATCGGCACGACGGCTACCGTGATTTTGTCAGCGGCGTGCGTCACGACCGCGACGATCAACGAGATAACGGCAAGCAAAGGGTAACGGGGCATGGGCGAAGCGTTACGTGTGGAGCCGTAAGCTCAAAGCCAAATTTTTAACCACGAACGGACACGCAGTTCACCAAGCAAAGTGGATCGACTGGTAGGGCACGTTGCCCCTAATGCGCCCTAGGGGCGCCATGTATTTTGCGCCAATCCCATCAGTGGCGGACGGGCACGTCCCTGTGCGCGTCGAGGCGCGCAGATCCCGCGGACGCGGGAAGCGCGCCCACCTTGAGCATTGTATTCCTCGTCAGTGGGGAAGAAAGTTCACGAGAGCCTCTACCTTAAACCCGCGACACCTCGGCGGGATGCCCTATTCCCTGATTTCCACATTCCATTTTCAATCAGTTCGCTTCACCCAGTTCTTGATCGACCCAGCGTTTGATGCGCAGGAGGCCATCGGTGCGGTCTTTCAAGTCGGCCTTCATGGTGCCGAGCAAAGCGACCACGGTGGCGGCGTAGTCGTGACCGGTGGCACTCATGAGCCTGGGTAATTCGAATGGGTTCGTTTCGCCTTTGCGGATCATGGAACGCGCCTCGGCTTCGAGCTCGTTGACGGAGCCACCGGTCGCGCCGGGGTCGCCCTTGCCCTTGGTGAATCCACCGCCCCCGCCGCTTTCGGAATCAGAGGCCGAGGCTTCGGACTTGCCGCGGGGCTGGCGTTCGATGGCGGCGGGATATTCCTTGCCGTCGCGGCCGGTGACGATCTCGGCTTTTTGAATAATGCCCGTGCTGGTGAGATCGGCGCGGACGTTGCGGACGAGTTCACCGGAGACTTTGCAGAGCTCGGCGAGAAAGGCGTTGGAGAGATCAGGCCATGCGCGCAAGGCGATCTCGGCGACGTGGCGTTTATCGGCATTGGTGCGGTATAGGCCATTGGTCGCGTTGGCGCCGAGCGCGTGGCGCAGCGCGTCGGTGCGGCCGCCGGCATGAACCTCGGCGGCGATTTCGCTGCCTTCGTTGCGTTTGACCGCGAGGTAGCGGTGGAAGCCATCGGCCAGCCAGTAAACCGAGCCGTCGTAGAATACGATGATCGGCGGAAATTGCGCGCCGCGCAGCATTTCGTCGGCGTAGCTGGCGATGGCGTCGTCGTTGGTGGCGACGCGTGTCTGCGTGCCGCCGGAGATGTCGATGAGGTCTAGGGAAAGGGATTGGGTGCGTTTGTCCGGAGTCGTCATAAAAATGGGCGCTGTTTGTGCGTGCCGTGGCGGATGCGCGCAAGGAAAAGGGGGATGAACATCATGAGGGCCGCGGTTGAACCGATTCACGCGAATGCGGTCGCTAGATGAGCGGACCGCGCACCCCGGTGCGCGGAGTTTTGGCTACCTCCCCAGAAGTCGCGCGCTCAGCCTCGCGGGTGCTGGTGAATCGGCGCGTCAATCTCTTCGGCTTCAACATCAATCGCGCCATCGCGCGCGACT
>JADLBI010000183.1 GCA_020847775.1 Opitutaceae bacterium | reverse complement strand
GATCTTCTGTTCGGACCACGGGGATATGCTCGGCGACCATGGGCTGGCTTACAAATGGCTCATGTATGAAAGCGTCGTGCGCGTGCCGTTTTTCATCGTGCCGGGCGCGGCCGTGGCCGGCCGCGTTCGCGCGCCGTCGGCGGAGGATGCGCTGGTGTCACTGCTGGACATCGGGCCGACGTTCCTCGATGCCGCGGGTGTGCCGCGTCCCGCGCGGCTCGAGGGCCGGTCTTTATGGCCGATGTTGCAAGGTCAAGCCGCGCCCCGGCGTGATCATGTCTTTTGTGAGGACAACTATCAGATTATGATGCGCACACCGACGCACAAGCTGGTCGTCTATCTCGGGCAGGAAGACGGCGAGTTCTACGATTTGTCGGCGGATTCCGATGAGCGTCAGAACCTCTGGGGCGATGCATCCGCGCGGCCGCTGCGCGACCGGCTGGAGCGGGAACTGTTCCGCTGGTTTGCCCAAAGCGTGTATTTCAACGGCCCTTGCAAAACCCGCGATGGCGGCCAGAAACTGCGCTGGCCCGCGCGCGGCGATTTCGCGCTGCACGGCCCAAACCTGTGGGCCGATGGCGCGGAATTGTGAGATTACTCCTGGTTCAGGGGCGGTGATTGGCCGCCGGGTTTGAACCATGCCGCGTCAAGCGGCCGAATCGGTAGGGTCGGTCGCGCGCACTTGGCTGACCTCCCGCTTGGCGCCTGCGCGCCACAGCAAGCTGCCCAGCGCCATCACGGAGAATGCGATGAAGAGGATGCTCAAGCGCGCCTCGGCGTCATTCGGCACGAGCAGCAGGAGGAGCAGCAAACCTCCCATCAGGGTGGAGAAGCGCCCGAGGATCAGAGCCTGGGCGCGATCACTCCCGACGCCTTTTTCCTCAGAGGAGAGCGGGGTCCGCATGCGTTCGAAGAAGGCCTCCACGCGGTCGCGGAATCCCTGGGATGAACGCGCGTAGAAGGGGATGCAAATCAAGGTCGTGGTGACGCCGAAGAGGAGGACCAAGGCGCCGCGTTCGGTGTAGGTCCAGTGGCGATCAGAGAGGCTTTCGTCCAACAGCGAGTAAACCGCGGGGGCGAGCGAGGCGGCGAAGATGGCGAAGAACGACCAACGGGGCAGCCGTTTGATCAAAAGGCCCGCGATCATGGGGATGGTTAATGGCAGCCCGATGATCGAGCCGACGATCAAATAGGAATCGAACAGCCCGAAGTTTTTCAGCCGCGAATAAAACACCGCCACCAAGATGCTCACCACGCCGAACACCACGGTCGCGATGCGGCAGGCGAAGACTTGCGCGCTGTCCGACAGCGGCGGCAGGCGGAACAACCCGCGCAAGGCCGGCATCACGTTGCGCACAAAAATCCCGGCGTTGGAGTTCAGCGCCACATCCATCGTGCTCAAGGTGGTGGCGAACATGGCCACAAGCATCACCCCGATCAGGCCGTTGGGCAGCACCTTCAGCGCGGCCACGGCATAGGCGGCCCCGCCGCGTTCGACCGGGATCGCGAGCACCTCGGGCGACCACAAGGCGCGCGCCACCATCGGCGGGATGAACCAGACCAGGGCGCCAACCCCCAGCGCCGCCGCGCAAAACCACGCCGCCCGGCTGGCTTCGCGGCCATCGCGCGCCGCGAGAAACCGTTGCGATTGCAGCAAGTTCACCTGCCCGATGTATTGGATCGCGAAAACCACGAGCACCCAGCTCAGATCGAAACGTCCGTCGCCGCTGCCCGCGGGTTTGATGAGTTCAAAATCCGCCGCGAGATCCGGCCGTGAGAACAGGGCGAGGAAACCGTCCCACCCCCCGACCGCCCGCCAGCACAGATAGGCCACGACCAAGGTGATCGGGAGCACGATGAGTGATTGCACGAAATCGTTGCCCATCACCGCCCACTTGCCGCCTTTCATCGCATACAGGGTGACGACCACGCCGAGCACGACGATGATCTGGGTTGAATCCAGTTTGAAGATGGTCGCGCAAAACACCGCGAGGGCCCACAGTGGAACGGCCCCGAGGGAGACGCCGATGAGCAGTCCGTAGTAGCTCCGGAATTGTTCCACCTCAGGGCCAAAACGAATCCGCAAAATATCCGCATCCGTGTAGGCGCGACTCTGCCGGAAACGGCGCGCGAACCAAAGCGCGTGCGTAACGTAGGCGATCACGTTCGCGGCGTAGATGACCAGGACCGTGGGTCCGGCTTCGAATGCCGCCGCGGCCGCCCCTGTGAAGGTGTAGGCGGAGACCGTGGCCATCCCCGCGCTGGAGCCCACCAGCCACCATGTCGCCGTGCCTCCGCCACGAATGTAATCGCTGGCGGATTTCGACATGCGTCCGAATACCCAGCCGACCCCCAGCAAAAAGGCGAGATACAGGGCGATGGTGATATAATCGTAGTATTGCAGCATGATGGGGTGGTGTTGCGTTGGGCCGGATAATATCTGTTGACCGTGGCCCTCACGCGTCCTTGGTGGCGCGGTCGTGGGCTTCGAGCGTGACACGCTCCGGTATCGGCAGGCCTTTGAAATACCGCTCGATATTCGTCAGCGCGAGGGCGCCCAGTTGGGGATAAAGATCAAAGGTCGGTCCCGCGATGTGCGGCGAGATCAGGGCGTCATCCAGCGCCCACAGCGGGCACTCGGCACTGAAGGGTTCGGCGGTCACGACATCACTCGCCACGCGCAGATTCCGCTGCCGCGCGACCAGCGCGAGCGCCGCCTCGTCCACCACCGCGCCCCGGCCGACGTTGACGAAAACCGCTCCGATGGGCAATTGGCGCAGCAGGGATTCGTTGACGGAGCCGCGGCTGGTCGGGGTCAACGCTTCACACTCGACGAGGATTTCACAGTTTGAGAAAAGTTCCTCCAAGGTGCCGAAGCCGGTCACGTCGTGTTCCAGATACACTTGGGCCGGGACGCCGGCGGAGGGCGCGCTCACCACGCAGCCGAACGGCCGCAACAGTTCGCGCAACTCGCGGGCGACCGCGCCAAACCCGTGCAGGCCGACCCGACGACCCCGGAGGGTGCGAGTCTGCAGATCTTTTTTGCGCCACCAATAGTGGGCCGCTTGGTCGTGGGTCCGCCAATACGGCAGATTGCGCAGGGCGGCCAAAGTCAGCAGCAGCGCGTGCTCGGCGACGGTGTGTTGGATCGTGGCGCCCCAGTTCGAAACCAGCAACCCGTCGGTGAGCAGCTCGCGCGGCACCAGGGCCCCGACCGATCCGGCAAGGTGGCACACGTATTTGAGGGGAAAGGCCTGTTCCCGCCAAAGCCCGGCGGGCAAGCTCGGCGTTTGCCAACAAGACACCAAGACGGTCGGCGCGATTTCCCGCAGTGTCTTCGCCCAGTTTTCCCGCGGCCCGTCCTTGTCGGGAGGATGGATAAATATGAACGCGACATCGTCCCGGGTGGACTTGGGCTCGAGGGGAAAAAACGCCTCCTTTTCCTGCCGACCCAAGGCAAACAGGACGCGTTGTCCGTTGGGGCCTTGCGGGGCGGTGGGGGTTGATGGGGCGGCGGAGGAGGGGAGCATGAGCGTTTGGCCAAGACACCGGTTGGGTGAATGGCGGAGAGGGGTGATGGGCGAAACTTAATCGGCCGCCCTGGTCGCGGCGAAAAGTGCGCGGGAGAATACACTGGAATCCTGCCCGGCGCTCCGACATGGTCGCTCCATCAGGCCGTGGGGAAAAACCGACGGTGAGAATCCCAAGCCCCCGGCCGATTATCATGGCGATGAAACAACGAGTATCGATGCGGGATCTGGCGCGAATCGCCAAGGTCTCGCATGTCACCGTGTCCAAGGCGCTCCGCAACGATCCCAAGATATCGCTGGCGACCCGGCGGCGCATCCAGGAGTTGGCGCAAAAGCAGGCTTACCGCCCGGATCCATTGTTGCGCGCGCTCGCCGAATACCGGCGCGACCGCCGGACCAGGGCTTACCAAGCCACGCTGGCGTGGCTCGATTTTTATCCCCAGCCGCACGGGATGGACCGGATCTTGGATTTCCGTCAGTATCGCGAGGGGGCGATGGCGCGGGCGCAGGAGCTGGGCTACAAATTGGAAATCATCGCCCCCGGGCAAAGCCGGCTGGGAGACGATGCGTTGAAACGTATTTTGCTGGCCCGTGGGATTCAGGGGTTGCTGCTGCCGCCCCAGCCCCACGACAACGCCGTGCTAACGCACGACTTTGCCGAATTCACCGCGGTCACTTTCGGGTTTTCCCTCAAGCAGCCGCAGTTCCATTTGATCACCAACCATCAGTTTCATTCGAGCGCGCTCGCTGCCCGCGTGCTGCGCGAGTATGGCTACCGGCGTATCGCGCTCATGCTGACCCAGCAGACCGATGAGCGTAGCCTGCACAATTTTCTCGGCGGCTTTTTGACCGAGCAGGCTCAGTGGCCGGCGTCCCATCGCGTCCCGCATCTGGTGTTTGATGAAAAGGAAGGCAACGAGCGCGATGTGCAGCCGTATCTGCCGTGGATTCGTCGACACAAACCGGATGCGATTTTGACCAGCTCGCTCCCCGCCACGCGGGACTTGCTCAACATGGCCGGCTTGCGCATCCCGGATGATGTCGCCATGGCGGGCACCGCCGTGCCGGATGCGGGGCGGGCCGGCATCAACCAGAACTCGATCGAGATCGGCCGGGTGGCCGTGGACACGCTGATCGGCATGCTTTACCGCAACGAGCGCGGGGTGCCCGCTATCGCGCACCGCATCTTGATCGATGGCTACTGGCAGGACGGCCCCACCGCGCCGGATAAAAGGCGGGAAGGGACCGGCTGAGAACCCACGCCCATCCACCTGTCAGCGCGGACTAGCAGGCCTCAATCATCGTTGCCGTCAAACGAGCGCGGTTTCGAGGAGATCGTCTCCGTAAAGGGCACGCCCCAGAGCACGGGAGTCTCCTGGATGCCGCCATCGGCTTCCGGCGCGAGATGTTTGAAAACCTTCGTGAAGCTCAGGCTGCATTGCAGGCGGCGCTGGCCCTTCGAGTCAATTTTCGGATTCAGCGTGATGATGCTCGTGTTGAACGGCGGGGATTTCTTCATCGCCTGCGCCCGCTGGCGCGCCTCGCGGTAGTCGAGCGAGCGGTCCTTGATGAGCGCGTCGAGCCGCGCGAGATCCTCGCGGGTGATGTCGCCCCAGAGTTGGCGCATGGTTGCTGGCGTGATGACCGGGGCGACGATGTTGACCATGCGTTTGCGATCACCTTCCTGCATCCAGTAGCCGATGATGAGGATGAACGGCTCCGCGATGTCGAACTGCCGCAGCGCGTCGCCAAGATCGACGGGGGTGTTGTATTTTGTGGCCTTGGGGTTGACGGGGAGTCCGCCGTGGTCGCGGTTGGCGGCGGCTGGGATGTCCCACTTCTGCGTGTAGCCGGGCGGGACGTAGCCGCCGAAAAAATTATCGCGCACCCATTTCTCAAACACGAGGCCGTGCTGCTGCACTTCCTGCGCGGGCAGGGGCAGGACGGCGAACAGGAGCGCGACGAGGAGGGGAAACCGGCGCATTTCGACTGGCATGATGGGCTGCGCCCCGCAGTGTGCAACGCGGCAAATCCATGCACACGCCCCGCCCGGAATCGCCCCGCTCCGCCAACTGCCAGTTGCTCTATTTCACGACTTACAGCGTGACGCAGGACGCGCAGGTGCTGGCCGCCATCACCAACGCGTATTCGGATCATCCCGAGGGCGCGAGCCTGGCCCGCATTGACCGCGCGACGGGGCGGATGGAGCCGCTGGCGATTTTTCCCGGACCGGCGATGCAGGCGTATCCGTATTTCGCTCGCCCGCGCTCGGCCGAGCCCACCGAAGACTATCTCTACAACGGCACGGTCGCGAAACACGGCCTCAACAAATCCAGCCCGTGCCTGCACCCGGCGTCGGAAAATTTGTTTTTTGTGTGGGGCCGCGAGGACGGGTGGGGCATGTTGGACTGCGTTAACCTGCTCAGCGGTCAACGCCGCCCGCTGCTCGAAATTCCGCCCGGGCGTTGCGTGGGCTACACGCACCTCGACGCAATGGGCGAACACGTGCTGCTCAGCTTGATGGACAGCCGCATCCTCGCGTTTGGCGAAGTGCGGAAGAACAACCAGGAGATGTCGGAGAACTACGCGAAATACGGTCTCACGACCCAGATCGCCGAGGTCGAGGTCGCCACGGGCAAACTCGCCGTGCTGTGGGAAGAAGCGGCTTGGGTCACGCATGTGCAATACCATCCGCGCCGCCGCGATGTCGTGCTCTACAATCACGAGTGGACCTGGCCCCTCGGCACCGAGCGCATCTGGCTCAAGCGCGCCGGCGAACCGCGCGTGCAAATGCGCCGACCCGGCCGCGCGATCCAATTTCGCGCCTCACCCGATCTCGGCCGCGACGATGTGGCGCACGAAGTCTGGCAGGAAAACGGCGAGGGCATCATTTATCACGGCGTGCGCTGGGACGCGCCAGGGCATCCTGAGCAATTTGTCGGCCGCGCGCCGGTCGATCCCGATTTGCCGTTGCAGGAAATCTCCATTCCGCGCGACCGGCCCTCGTTCTACGGACACTTCATCCCGAGCCGCGCGGGCGACTTCGTGATCACCGACGCGGTGGCGAACGAAAAGGGTCTCGCCCAACGCAAGGGCAACCTGATCTCCCGGCTCAACCTGGATTGGGCGAACGGGACGATGGAGGTCGTGCCGCTCTGCGAGAGCAACACCTCGTGGCACACTCAGGACAACCACCCGCACCCCGTGACGACGCCCGACCAAAAGGAAGTGCTCTTCACCTCCGACTGCGAGGGCGTGCGCCGCATCTATTCCGTGCCAGTGGCGTGAGCGACCGTTGTTTTGTCGAATAACTTGCGCCGTCGGCTGGCGGGCTTTTTCCTCCTGCATCCCCATGGCGTCGTCCGATTTCATCGCAGATTTCATTTCCAGATGGGCGAAGGTGACGGCCTCGGAGAGATCGACCGCGCAATCGTTCCTCAATGAATTGTGCGCTGTTATCGAGGTGCCACGGCCCACGGCCACCGAGGATTACCAGTTCGAGCGCCCCGTGGTCTTTGTGCAGCCCAACGGCAAACGCACGACCAAGTTCATGGATCTCTACCGCCGGGGTTCATTCGTCCTGGAGGCCAAGAAATACGACAACCAGACGGTGGAAACGCCCGAACTGGCTCTCGCGCTCGAAACCGACACCGCCAAACCCGACCGTAAAACCAAGGTCACGCGGGGCACTGAGAGCTGGGACGATGCGATGCTCCGTGCCTACGGCCAAGCCGAGCGCTACGCCCGCCATCTCCCCGCCGACGAGGAAAATCCGGTTTTCCTCGTCATTGTTGATGTCGGCCACGTCATCGAACTCTACGCCGACTTCACACAGAAGGGGAAAACCTACGTCGCCTACCCGGACTCCCGCACGCACCGCGTGACGCTGGCCGAGCTCGCGCGCCCCGAGAAACGCGAACTGCTCCGCGCCGTGTGGCTCGATCCGCACTCGCTCGACCCCACCAAGCGCACCACCGACGTCACGCTCAAGGTCGCCAGCCACCTCGCCGCGCTCGCCAAGTCCTTCGAGACGCAAAAGCACCCGCCCAAGCTCGTTGCCGAGTTTCTCACCCGCTGCCTTTTCTGCATGTTTGCCGAGGATGTCGGCCTGCTCGCCAAGGACAGCTTCACCTCCTTCCTCGAATCCATGCGCGGCAACCCGCGCGAGTTTGTGCCGCTCATGGAGGCGCTCTTCCGCGAGATGGACAAAGGGGCCAGCCTCTCGACCATCCTCCGCCAGAAGCTCCTCCGCTTCAACGGCGGCCTCTTCGCCGAGCAGACCGTCCTCCCGGTGGATGGCACCCAACTCGGCCTGCTCATCGAGGCGTCGCACTGCCACTGGCGCGATGTTGAGCCCGCCATCTTCGGCACGCTGCTCGAACAGGCGCTCACCCCCCACGAGCGCGGCAGACTCGGCGCCCACTTCACGCCCCGCGCCTACGTCGAGCGCCTGGTTCTGCCCGTGGTCATCGAGCCGCTCCGCGCTGATTTTACCGCCGCGCGCGACGAGGCGGTGCATCTGGCCAACGGCGGCGACCTGCCCGCGGCCCGCGCCCGCATCCGCGACTTCCACCAAAAACTCTGCGCCGTGCGTGTGCTCGATCCCGCCTGCGGCTCCGGCAACTTTCTCTACGTCACCCTCGAGCACATGAAGCGCTTGGAAGGCGACGCGCTCGACCTCCTTCTCACCTTTGGCGACACCGCGCCCGCCGCCGCCACCGTTGATCCCCACCAATTCCTCGGCCTTGAGCTCAACCACCGGGCCGTCGCGCTCGCCGAGCTCGTCCTCTGGATCGGCTACCTGCAATGGCACTTCCGCATCCACGGCAACGTGATGCCCACCGAGCCCGTCCTGCGAAGATTCGCCAACATCCGGGAGGCCGACGCCGTGCTCGCCTACGACGGCCAGCCCGTCGCCGTCACCGGCCAGATGGCTGCCGCCAACCCCAAGCTCCCCGGCCTGCCCGACCACTGGCGCGGCCTCGTGGTCCCGCACACTGACACCATCTTCGTCTGGGATCGCCGCTCGATGAAGACCGACCCCGCCACGGGCCGCGAGATTCCCGACGAGACGAAGAAGGTGCTGCTCTGGGCCTACCGGAACCCCCGGCCTACGGAGTGGCCGGAAGCGGATTTCATCGTCGGCAACCCGCCGTTCATCGGCCCCGGCAAGCTCCGCGCCGATCTGGGCGATGGCTACGCCGAGACACTCCGCTCCGTCTATCCCGACGTGCCGGACAGCGCCGACTTTGTGATGTGGTGGTGGCACAAGGCCGCCGAGCTCACCCGCACGGGCAAGGTGCGCCGCTTCGGCTTTATCACCACCAACAGCCTGCGCCAGACCTTTGCCCGCCGTGTCGTCGCCCACCACCTCGCCGCCCAGCCGCCGCTCTCGCTCTTGTTCGCGATCCCCGACCACCCGTGGGTTGATCCGACCGAAGATGATGAGAAAAAAGCCGCCGTGCGCATCGCCATGACCGTCGGCGCCGCCGGCGAGCACGAGGGCGAAGTCCTCACCATCACCGACGTGAAACCCGGTTCCGACGGCACCGCCCTTATCTTGTTTTCGCCGCAACAGGGCCGGATTCAATCCGACCTCACGGTCGGGGCAAACGTCACCGCGACCGTGCCACTCAAGGCTAACGACGGGCTCACTTATCGAGGCGTCCAACTCATCGGCTCAGGCTTCATCGTTACGCCAGACGAGGCGAGGGCCCTCGGCCTCGGAACCACCGAGGATGCGGAGCGGCACATCCGCCCCTACCGCAATGGCCGCGATCTGACCGACGCGCCACGCGGCGTCATGGTGATTGATTTGTTTGGTTTGAAAGCGGAGGAAGTCCGCACCCGCTTGCCAAAGATTTACGAGCGCGTTCTCGCGACGGTGAAACCAGAGCGCGATCTGAACAGCCGCGCCTCGTATCGCGAGAACTGGTGGATTCATGGCGAGCCGCGCCGCGACATGCGCCCGGCGCTGGCCGGCTTGCCGCGCTACATCGCCACGGTGGAAACGGCGAAGCATCGCTTCTTCCAGTTTCTCGACGCCGCAATCCTGCCGGACAACAAACTCGTCGTAATCGCGCTCGACGACGCCTTCCACCTCGGTGTCCTCGGTAGCCGGATTCACACGACTTACGCTCTCACCGCCGGCAGTTGGCTCGGCTTTGGTAACGATCCCGTTTACGTTAAGACCCGCTGCTTCGATCCGTTTCCCTTCCCAGCCTGCACCGAAAAACAGAAGGCGCGGATTCGCGGGCTCGCCGAGGAACTCGACGCCCATCGCAAGCGCGCACAGGCGCAGCACGGCCTCGGGCTGACCGACATCTACAACGTCCTCGCCAAACTCCGCGCCGGCGAAGCGCTCACGACCAAGGACAAGGCGATCCACGACGCCGCGCTTGTCGCGACGTTGCGCCAGCTTCACGACGATCTCGACGCCGCCGTGGCCGAGGCCTACGGCTGGCCCTGGCCCATGAGCGACGCCGAGATCCTCAACCGCGTGGTGGCGCTCAACAACGCCCGCGCCGCCGAGGAGCAGGCCGGCCACATCCGCTGGCTCCGCCCCGACTATCAGGCCAAGGGCGAACTCCTCCTCGCGGGCGGCGGCGCCCACATCGAGCCGACGAAGCCCGCCGCGAAGAAAACCAAGCCCGCTGGCAAACAAGCGTGGCCCGGCACGATCCCCGCGCAGATCAAGGCGGTCGAGGCGGCTTTCATGCAGGCCGAACGGCCGCTCACCGTGGCCGACCTCGCGAAACAATTCTCCCGGGTGAAGGAGGCCACCGCGGCCCAGATCGTGGAGACGCTCTGCTCCCTCGGCCGGCTCCGCCCCGGCGACGAGCCGGGAACGTTTGTGCAATAAAGGAGCAGGCGCCCCATGAACGTCACTTTCGACCGACAAGGGTTGCTCCGGCTTTTCCGTTTGCTGAAGAAAGGCCGCAGCCCGGCGGCGCAGTGGCTGCGGGTGACGGCGCTGGGCGAGCACTTGATCTGCGAAAGCGGGGCGGGGCTGGTGTCGCTGCCGGCGCTGGTGCTGGAGCCGGGCGCTTTCACCACGCGGCGGCCCGCGTTTGAGCGGGTGTTGGGCTCGTTCACCGGCAGCGCCACGCTGACGTTGCAAGCCGACGCCGGCCGGTTCCGCCTCGGATCGTTTTCCGGGCAGTTGTTGGACTATGATGCGGCGCCGGTGCGACCGGCGGGATTCGAGCCGCCGGAGCCCGACGCGGCCGGGTGACGAACGCGCAATCGGCGGGCTTGCACGCACAAGGGATCCCCTCTACGCAAGCACTACCCCATATGTCGAAGAAAGCCCGCGGTATTGCGCCAGCGCAGGAAAAATCAGCCGAGCATAAGGCGAGCGGCCCCAATATCCCCGGTGGGTTTATCCTCATAGGAGACATCGTGGATTTTTCGAAGATGAGTCAGGAGGATCAAGTAGCCGCGGTCAGCCACTTGTGGCGTTTTTTTGCGAAACCGGCTTGGGAAAAATGGCACGAACGGGCCTATTTCAACTGCACCGGTGATGGGTTGGTTTTGACCTGTCCGACGGGCAGGCACCGGGAGTTTGTTGATGTCGCCGGCGCCCTAATCAAGCATATGCACTCGGCCCGGCCGAGGGTGGGATTGCGCATCGGCCTCCATCTCGGGCCTTTCAGCCAGCCCCGGCTGGCTGGCGTCAATGATTTGCAGGCTATCGGCACCGGCATCAACCAATGCGCGCGCCTTTGCCCACTGGGGGACGATGGGGATATCGCGCTCTCGGAGGAGTTCGTGAAGGGCTGGTATAACGAGGAGCAAGACAAGATATCGCGGTCGCTGGCTCCCCCGCTGGAAGAACCGGCTATCGAAGTTTTCATCAAACACAGTGAAACCATGCTGGTGCGTTTTCACCGCTCGAAGCTCACTAAAGGACGTCCGCCCCCGCGCCGAATCCAAGATTATGACCGAGCGCGCTCCCTCCTCTTGGATTTGCTGCGTGACATGGAACAGGTGGTGGAAGGCGCTTTGCGTAATGCCTCAACCCGCATAAAAAAGCACCAGCTCGACATCCGGGTGTCACTGTTCGCCGAACAGTTTCGTCAAAGAAGGTTGCAATTGCGGGCGACCGACCTGCGGTATCAGCGGAGTGGAACGACCGTGATGCCGGGAGACACAGTTTACCCGATTGATCATGGCGGGAGGGGGCCAGTCGGGCGGGCCTTCGCCTCTCCCCAAAAAGGGTGCCAGGTGATCAACAACTTGCCTACTCCCGCAAAGGTTGATGCCTATGTCGCAGCCATGG
This sequence comes from Opitutaceae bacterium, assembly GCA_020847775.1. Classification (GTDB taxonomy): domain Bacteria; phylum Verrucomicrobiota; class Verrucomicrobiia; order Opitutales; family Opitutaceae; genus Cephaloticoccus. The sequence goes on along the minus strand of JADLBI010000183.1, from coordinate 294 downwards.
GCAGGCAAACCGGTCTTGAGGCAGATATCGTCCGCCAATTTCAGCGTAAGGCGCAGACATTTATCGCGATACCATTTGGCCTCGATCCCGGAAAAGCCAGCGGGGTCATTTGCATTGATATCATGGATCCATTAACTGAGTTCCCTATCGAGGAACTTAAGTCTTTCGCCAAGGAACTCAGCAATGCCTACGCCTTGACCGTCGCCGCACTTTGGCGAATCCGCGCCAATTCATAACCCAGACCCTCCATATTTTCCTCGCATCCCTTCACCCAACGTTCTCCTCATCTCCCTG
>JADLBI010000182.1 GCA_020847775.1 Opitutaceae bacterium | reverse complement strand
GCACGGTTCTGCGGCCCACCAACGCTTGCAGGGCTTGGCGGCCGGGACGGCCAACAAGGTGGAACTGGACGGCGGTGTGATCGCCATCGAACAGGTTTACCTGACGAAGGAACGTTACGCGCGCTACGAATCGCACCGGCGCTACATCGATATCCAAGTGGTGCTCGAGGGAGAGGAGCTGATGGAGGTGGCCGACATCGGTCGACTGACGGTGAAAGAGCCATTTGTCGAAGAACGCGATGTGATCATGTATGGCGATTTTGGCGGAGCCAGTGTGCTGCGGTTTCAGCCCGGCGACGCGGCGGTCTATCGCCCGGAGGATGGGCATATGCCCAATCTGCGTGTCGGGGCGGAAGGCGCATTGGTGCGCAAGGTTGTGATGAAGGTGCCGGTCTGAGGCGCGGCTTTGAACTACCGCCATCATTTTCATGCAGGCAATTTCGCGGACGTGTTGAAACACGCCGTGCTGCTGCAGCTCGTGGCGGCGATGCAGCGCAAACCGAAGGGGTTTCTTTACCTCGATACCCACGCGGGGCGCGGGGGCTATGATCTGAACGTTGCGGTCCGCGGTGACACGCTGGCACGCATACCCGAATGGCCCGAGGGTATTGGTCGCTTGCTAGCCCAGGCGGATTTGCCCGAGATGCTGCGTGAATATGTGGTTGCGGTCCGAGCGCACGATCGGCGGCAGGGAAACACGGCCGCGGAGTTGCGTTTCTATCCGGGTTCGCCGGCATTGGTTGGAGCCAAGATGCGTGAGCAGGATCGCATGGCGTTGTGTGAACAGCAGCCAGACGAGTGCGCGGCACTGCAAGCCGCCATGGCGCGGACGCCGCGATGCGCGGTGCGCGCCATGGACGGATATGAGGCGGTGGGCGCGATGTTGCCGCCACCGGAACGCCGGGCGCTTTTGTTGATCGATCCGCCGTTTGAGAGCGAACGGGAGTTTGCTGACATCATTAGAGCCGTGGGCGAGGGACTGCGCCGACTGCCCGATGCGGTCATGGCGATTTGGTATCCGCTGACTTTGCGGGCGCGGGTGGACGCCTTTTTCGATGGATTAACCCATCAAGCACTGCCGCCGACCATGGTCGCGGAACTGGAGGTGGCCAGTGAAGCGTCGGCGTTGAAGATGCGCGGCTGCGGCCTCGTGATTATCAATCCGCCGTGGCAATTGCTGGCGGTGGTGCAACCCGGTGTGACGGCTTTGTCGCGATGCCTGAGTCAAGGAGCTGGTGCCCGCGCCGCCTGCACGTGGCTCGTGCCTGAACGCTGAGCGCGATTAAGTCTGGACGGCCAGTTTGGCGCGACGATGCGTCACGCTCGTGGAGGTTAACGGCAATGGGTCGAAGATCACACGCGGATTGGGCAAGTGCGGTGCCTTGAATACAGGCTTTCCCCAGTGGAGTTCGTGCGGTGGGGCGGACTTGCGGGCTGGTTGTGGCAAGAGGGTATGATGTTTGGGTTTTCGAAACGCGGACATGGCTTGGTGGGGTTGAAGTGCTTGGTCAGGGCACGAAACTATGAACGTGGCCACGGGCAAGAGTTCCGACTTACTTTAACACAATCGTCACAAAAGCGGTCTGCTTAAGCGACATTGAGGTCTTGGGCAGCCATTGAGGTCGGTTTACGCTTCGGTAGGGTGAGTGTGAGCACGCCGTCGTGAAAATCCGCCTGTAGCGCGGCGTAATCGAGTGCGCGACCCAGCCGCAGGCGCAGGCGGTAATCGCGCTGGGCGGTTTCCAAGTGCAGCGACTGCCAATTGACGCGCACGATCTGGGGTTTACGCGCGGTCACAATCAGATCGGGGCCGGCGGCCTCGATCTCGATGGCGGCAGGATTCACCCCGGGCGTGTAAAGCGTGAGCTTCACCGCGTCGGGCTGTTCCCGGCAGTCGTAGTTCGGCTGGCGAAACTGCGTCGTTTGCGGAGGACGCGGGGACCGGCTGCGACTTGGGATCGGGAGGGGTTGGATTATGGTGTGCATGGGGAAAAATGAAAATAGGACGACGTTCCCGGGGCTTGAACCGCCGGGCTTCAGGGAGTTTCTAAACGTTAAACCGTTAAAACGGTGGTTTAGGCCTGAGAGCCCGGGCCGGTCTGGTGTTTATTCCAAATGATGGAGACCGGACACACCTGACCGCGGCAACGCATGGCGACGGCCTTCGTAAACGAAGCGCCGGCCTGGCTGCGGTAGGATTGAAGGTGAACGGTCATTGGAACGCGGCACACCATGCATGAGTTGGGCGCGAGGCCAAGAATAATTTGCCAAGACGCGCGTCATCACGTCGCCGTCCATCGCGCAGAACGCGCCGGACCAGTCAGTCAAGTTGTGTTTGTCGCGGGACCGGCGAGGCGTCATGGTAGCGGACATGAAACGTGGGTTGAGCGACGACGGGACTACTCTGGCCGAATTGAAGGCGCGCGTGTTGGCTTTTGCCCGCGCGCGCGACTGGGAGCAGTTTCACACGCCGAAAAACCTGAGCATGGCGCTCACGGCCGAGGCGGGCGAGCTGATGGAGCATTTCCTGTGGGCGACGGCGGAAGAGTCGCACCGGACCGCGCGCGAACGCGCGAAGCGCCGTGCCATCGCGGACGAACTTGCGGATGTGATTATCTACGCGCTCGAATTCGCCAACATGACGGATATGGATGTGGCGGCGGCGATTGAGCGGAAGATGCGGGCTAACGCCAAAAAATATCCCGTCGCGAAGGCGCGCGGCCGGTCGGTGAAATATACCGAGCTGTAGGTAACTTTGCTTTTGGATTTTCGATTGAGGGGGCGTGTAAGCGTCACCGGGTCGAAATTTCCAGACCCGAAATCCCAGATCAAAAATCCAAAATCACTCAGCCCTTGCCGCCGTAACTCACGTAGTCGTCGAGATCGAGCAGGTCGGCGAAAGAGCGAATGTCGGTGCGCTGGGGCGCGATCGTCTTAAGCACGCTGGCGAACCACGCATGGAGATCGGCGTCGCCAGGGCCGTATTGTTCTAGCCATGCGGACCACGCGGTGATTTCGAACAGTTGTCGGCGGACCCGTTCATTCACCCACGCCAACATCTCGGAGTCACTTTTACCGGCCTTGATGGCGGCGAGCATTTCATCGGGATTAAGTTGGGTGAAGGTGAAGAATCGCTGATCCAGCGGGCAGTTGTAGGCGTATTCGCCGTTTTTCCCGGCGAGCACGGCGCGGGCCTTGTCCAGCAGGCGGGGCAGGTGCGCGTAGCCGCCTAGGCGGACGCGCACGCTGCGCGGGGGGTGTTGGGTGAGGTCGGGTTGCGACAGGTTGTTCATGGAAAACTTCGCCGATGGCGTGGGATCAGAGGGTGTCGCCTTTCCAGCCCCACATGCCGCGGTTCACGTCGATAAATTTCACGTAAACGCGGTCCTTGGTGATGCCGAGGTGGGTCTCGATCAATGTGCAGAGCACCTGACTGAGCGCCTTGGTTTTGCGTCCGGGCAGACCAACGCTTTTCAGTTCGAGAAACGCCACGGGTTCATCGCTGCCGGCAAAGAGCATCGCGGTGTCGGGCTGGACGGCGATCATCACGAAGCTTTCTGGCTTTTCGAGTTCGCGGGCGACGAGGATTGATGCCTCGCGCATGACCGTGCGCTGGGCCTTGGCGGAGAGAGGCAGGTTGGTTTGGATTTTGAGGTAGGGCATGGGGAGGAGTGTTGTCCGCAGTGTAGCTGGGAGCGGACCGGGCGCAACGTCGGTTTGTTGCCTGAGCTCAACCGGCCACCGGCCTGAAAACAGCCATGCGCACGGGATCGGTCTCGAGTCGCGGGCCACCAATCAGATCGATGCAGTAGGGGATGGCAGGGAATACAGCCGCGAGGTTTTCCCGAATGGCCTTGGGGCGACCGGGGAGATTCACGATGAGGGTGTGACCGCGCACACCGGCGGTCTGGCGCGAGAGAATCGCCGTGGGCACATATCGCAGCGAAACACTGCGCATCTGCTCGCCGAATCCCGGCAGCATTTTCTCGCAGATCGCCGTCGTGGCCTCAGGTGTCACATCGCGCGGCGCGGGGCCTGTGCCGCCGGTGGTGACAATCAGGCAGCAGCCTGCGGCGTCGGCCATGCGTTTGAGTTCAGTTTCGATCACCGCGCGTTCATCGGGGACGATTTTATAATCCACCTCAAACGGTGTCGTCAGCCATTCCCGGAGCAAGGCCAGGCAGGTTTGTCCCGGAGTGTCTTCGTAAACTCCCGCGCTCGCGCGGTCGGAAATGTTGAGGATGCCAATGCGCGCAGTCATGGGGAAGCGGTAAAGGTGCGAATCATGTCCGTTGGTGTCACTCCTTGAGCGCTCATCGCGCGCAGGCTCAGTGCATCGTGGCGTTTGGCTAGGCGTCGGCCCTGTTCGTCTCGCATCAAGTCGCAGTGGTAAAACCGCGGGGGAGTTTGGCCAAGCGCGCGAAAGAGCAGTAACTGGCGAAACGTCGAGCGAATCAGATCGGCGCCTCGCACGACCTCGGTGATGCCCACCGCAATGTCGTCGGCGACACAGGCGAGTTGATAGCTGGGCAGATTGTCCCTTCGCCAAACGAGAAAATCGCCGAAGTCGCGCCCGCTCATGGCGGATTGTCGGCCCAGGTTGCCGTCTTCGAATGTGAGGGTTTCGTCATCCGGCACGCGGAAGCGCCAATTCGTGTGGATGACCTCGCCGAGCGGGGGCAGCGGCGCGTCGGCGGCGGGGCGAAACGCCTTGGGGTAAACCGGCTCGTCATCGTCCTCATGAGGCGCGCCGGTTGCCTCGCGCACATCGCGCCGCGAGTGTTCGCAGGGAAAGATGAGCCGCAAGGCGTGTAACTGGGCGAGTGTTTGCCGGTAGAGTGTCAGACGGTCACTTTGCACGATGGCGGGTTCCTCCCATTGCAGTCCCAGCCACGCCAAGTCCGCACGGGCGGCCGCGACGAATTCGGGCCGACAACGGTCGCGATCGAGATCGTCGAAGCGTAGCAACAGTCGTCCGCCAGCCTGCCGGGTGCGCTCGGCGGCAAGCCAGAACGTGCGGGCGTGACCCAAGTGCAAATAGCCGGTGGGGGAGGGAGCGAGGCGGCCGATGTAATTGGACGAAGGTTTTGCCACGATGGCCCACAGTGAACACGATTTCTGCGACGTGGCACGAGTCGTTTCTATTTTCTGCGTGCCAATCCGCCGCCATTCGTGGTTTACCGAGTTATGCCCAAATTGCTTTGCGTCTATTGTGCTTCGAGTGACCGGATTGGCCCGAAATACGCGGCGGCCGCGGAGGAGCTAGGTCGCGAGTTGGTGGCGCGGGGGTGGGGCTTGGTTTACGGCGGCGGCAAAACCGGGCTGATGGGCGCGGTGGCGCGCGGCACGAAATCTGCCGGCGGCCATGTGATCGGCGTCATCCCTGAGTTTATGAAGGCGCGCGAACTGGCCTTTGACGAGGCGGACGAACTCGTGACGGTAGTCACCATGCGCGAGCGCAAGCTCCTCATGGAAGCCCGCGCCGAGGCATTCGTGGCGTTGCCCGGCGGATGGGGCACACTGGAGGAGATCATGGAAATTCTCACCCTGCGCCAACTCGATGTTGTGAAGAAGCCCTGTATTTTTCTCAATCAGGACGGGTTTTACGACGACCTGATCCGCATGTTCGAACGCATGTTGGCCGAAAAGTTTTTCAAGCCGTCGAACATGGAACTCTTCCATGCGGTCAAGACTGTGCCG
>JADLBI010000181.1 GCA_020847775.1 Opitutaceae bacterium | reverse complement strand
CGCGTCGTCTCGACGCCAAATCGCGCTGCTGCTGCCGCCGAGTAACCACCGCGGTGCGGTCGCAAGATATAGCGGAACGTGGTCAACCCCGGCTGATCGATTTTGTAGTTGGTATGCCAATGATTGTTTTGCGCCCAGGAGTAAATCGTCTGGGAGTCGATGGCATTGGTCATCCAGCGGGGATAGGCCACGCTGCCCAGCAAGTTTGCGGTCAGGCCGCCGATTTCCAGCAACGGCGCATCAAGGGGCGCCCAAGTGATGCCGCACTTCGCATTGGAAATGTCCACCCAACGCTGGACCGTAAACCAATTGCGACACGAGCCTGGCAACTGGTCTGCGTTGGGCCGAACCACCGCCCACGGCGTCTCCATGCGCACCTGGCCCTCGGGCACATTGAAACCGAAGCCAAAATGAACCCCATCCTTTTGCCGCACCGACTTGCGATCCACATGATTGACCAACTCCACCTGAGCCAATCCATCCACTACGCGGACTTCGCGTACGAGTTGATTGCACCCGGGCGCCTCAGATTCAATTCGCACGGACGCCACCAGCGGACCGCGCTCCAACACGGTGATCCGCACCGGCCCATTGCTCAATGCGCCGGCTGCATCTGAACCCAAAACATAGCGATAATCGTTCAGCGCCACCGGCGCTTTCGCGTCCACAAAATCATGTTTAGCGCCAGTTAAGCGAAGGCTGGTAATCGCGCCACTCGCGGGGTGGAGCTCCGCCCGCATGAGCGAGTTTTGTAAAATGTGCCCGGCCACCGTCGCGTTGCCTTTGGCCGTGGCAGGCTCGTTGCTGAGGCGATAGCGTTTAGCGCCAAACGGCGGCACTTTCTTTGCGAGAAACACCAGCTCGCCAGCGGCCAGCCGTTGGGAGGGCACGGCGCGACCACGTTCGTCGCGCACCGATTCGCCGCCGAATTCACGCGGGACGGTCGCCAGATCAGTGCGTTCCCATTGGGTGGTGTTGAAGACGTCAATCTCAGTCCCGATCTTTCCGACTGGCAAAGCAGCTTTAAGCAGCTCGCGAGAACTCCGATCTGCGGTTTCGGCAAACCCACCTTTGACCTGCCATTGATCCAGCGTGAACGCGTCGTCCGGCTTCGAGATGCTGCAATGCGCGCCCCAGGTATGTTCGCTGTAAAGCAACGCGTTTTTCCACACTTGCTCGAACTTGGCGGCGGGATAACTGCGCGGTTCGCGCATCGCGAAAAGAGTTGCGGCCTGCGCCAACCGATCGCCCGTGCGGCGATTCATGGCAGTTTCGCGCGCGGTCGAACCGGCGCCATCCTCCCAATACGGGGTGAGGTCGCCGGCGAATTCTGGCAGGCGCGCTCCGTGTTTGCGCTCAAAGTCACGGAAGAACTCGCGCGCCAGGCCAATGCTGATTTTCGGCGCGGCATACTTTGCATTCCACGCCATGGCCTTCGCCACAGTCAGTTCATCCGGGGGCGCATTGTCGACACCGCCACCCGGCCACGTTCCAACCCAAAAGATAAACGAGGTGTCGTATGGAAAACCGCTGCGCTCCAAGCGGCTCACTTGGTTGAGAACCGTATGCTCGAGGTTGCCCAAGTGATGATAATTGTCCACGACCCAGCACAACACGCGCTCCTGGCCGCTTTGGGACTTCCAGTAAAATGGTTTGTCGTCCCATTGATGAATCGTGCCGACGCGATCGGAAAAGTTGGGGCCGATGGCAAAATATTTCACCCCTGCCTGCGCCAGCACGGGCACGATGCCCCACGTGTAACCCGGCACATCACAGATCGCCGCCGTCTCGAGCGGCACCCCCGTCAGATTGGAAAGCCGAGCTCCGATGGCAAGACATTGCACAAGTTCTTCCGGGCGACACAAGGCAGTCAGCATGTTTCCGTAAAGCCCGTCCACTTCCACATCCCCGCGCCGCACCGCCTGAATAAACTCCGCACGTTTTTCTGGAGTGCCTCGCTGCAGGAAATGATCCAGCAACCAAACGGCTTCGGGATTCCACTTGAAACGCAGGCCTGGTGGATTGGTGGCACTTGCTTGAGCCAACTTCATCCCCACCTCAAGGTTCGCAATCTGGATATCGATGATTTCGTCCTGTCGATGCGTGTAGCCAATGTCCACATGCGAATGCGGCAGCACCCACAGCTCCCGAATGCGCGGTGGATTCAAAACAACATTGGTGGCGACCAGTTCCTTCCCCCCCGTCATGACCCGCAACGGCACGACACGGGATTTTTCGGAAGTAGGAATTCTCAATTCAACTGCTCGGACTTCGCTTTTGAGCGGAAGCTTCGCGACTTCGTCGCCATCCACTTGCAGGGTCACAGCCACCTCAGCCCCGATATTTCGGAGGGCCACTGTGATAGGTTGCACCGCCTGTCCACCCTGTTTCAACCAAACCGGCGGCACGTTCACCCCGAGCAATCGCGCACCCGCGACCACCGGGGCTAACTGCAGCTCAGCGGGGGCTTCGAGGCTGATCGCGTCATACAACACCCAACTCCCGGTGAGCGTGGTGATCTCAATCTCATTCTCGCCCGCCTGCAACAAACTGCTGTCGAAGCCCACATCCCAGGTCAGTTTCTTGCCTTGGCCCGGCTCGCCCAAAATGGAGGCATCGCTGCCGCCGGACGGCAGAGCCCGTTCAAAGTTTTTACCGTTGATGGCGACGCGCATTCTTGGTGGGCTCGAATGGTGCGTGTCCAGCAGCTCGATCCGCAAGCGACACCGCTCCCCCGGTTGGGCTGCTTGGATGCCGAACAAAATATAGAAGACATGCTGCCGGCCCCCGGCCCACTGATCTTCCGGCCCGGGATGCGCATACGGCCAATCGTGGCGGGCATCCGAACGCCCCACCACGAAACAACCGTCTTGGCTAATCTCGTGGTAATCGTTCGGAGCTTGCGCGAACTCGGCATTGTTGCCGTCGG
>JADLBI010000180.1 GCA_020847775.1 Opitutaceae bacterium | reverse complement strand
ACGCGCAAGCCGAAGAGCACGGATTTGATGACCATCTCGGAGGCGAGCTCCATGCCGGTGGTGCGCAGGTCCATTTTGCGGTAGGCGGCGGCGGAGAACGCGCGCAGGCCGCAATGAAAATCACCGATGGGGGTATTGAAAAACAGCCGACCGATAAAGGAAAGCAGCGGGTTGCCGAGGTGTCGATTTTTCCAGGGCATGGCACCGGGCTCGATGCCACCGAGAAAGCGGTTGCCCATGACGAGGTCGGCCCCGGCGCGCAACCGTTCGACGAAGCGGGGCAGGTGGGCGAAATTGTAGCTACCATCGGCGTCGCCCATGAGGATGTAGCGGCCACGCGCCGCGGCGATGCCGCCGCGCAGGGCGTTGCCGTAGCCTTTGGCGACGATGGGCACGACGCGCGCGCCCGCCGCGGTGGCGAGCGCTGGCGACTCATCGGTCGAGCCGTTGTCGGCGACGAGCACTTCGCCGGTGATGCCGTGCGCGGCCATCGCGCCGAGCGCTTCGCGCACGCATCCCTCGATGGTCAGGGCCTCGTTGAGGCAGGGGATAACCACGGTGATTTCCGGCGGAGAATCTATCGGTGAGGGCGGCACGGACGAAACAATGGAGTGGCGGAGCGGAGGGTGAAGCGCGAAATCGCAGCTGCGGGTTCAGTTGCGGCGGCGGCGCCAGGTGAGGCTCGCGCCAATCACTCCGACCAGGGCGAACGCGGCCAGATTGAGTTGCAACGCCGAGTGACGTTCCAGCCTGAGCCGCCGGGCGAGATTGGCGGCGATTTCGGGACTATCCGCGGGAATTGGCGGGGCCGTGGCGACCCAAGCCTCGGTATCAACCCGGCCGTCATACAGCACGAGTCGCGCGCGTCGGCCGCGCATCCCGCGCAGGTCGACTGCCCAATAGTCTAAGCCGTCGCCATTTGGGCCAGGGCAGGAGATTTCTTGCTCCATGCGCGCATCGTCCGGCGAGAGCAGTTGCACGCGCAAACCGTTGCCCGGGCTGATGGGATAGCCGGCGTAGGGCACGATCAGCCAGTCGCGGGTGATAGAGAAGGGGCTGCTGTAGACCACGCAGGTCAACGCTGGGCCGGCCGGTGCAGTGCCGTATAAGCGGTTGCGCAACTCGACCGGTTGCAACGGGGCGGCGCCTTGCAATCGTTCGTGTGGAAACTCCGTGGGGACGGCAAAATCGAAGGTCATGCCCGAGAGAGCGGCCTCGCCACCGAACAGGTTTAGCCAGCGCGCGTCGCGATTGAACACCAGCGGTTGCGACCAAAAGGCGAGCGCGACCAAGCTGCCTAGCGCCACGCCTAGCGATACGATAAACGGGATCGGTCCGGTGAGCCCGGCCAACGGCGTCGGTCGGGCACCGCCTTTAAAATACCACACCATGCCGCCCGCGCTGAGCACCAGCACGCCCGCGCCGATCCACCACGGCCAAAGCGTTTGGGCGCGGCGCACGAACCGGCCGGCGAGGGAATCGGTGTTGGCCGGATTCACCGAGGCGGGCAGCAGCGCGCGGAATTCCGGCCGATCCAGCAGCGCGGTGACGACCTCGGGGTTTTGAGACAAGACCCAGCGTGTCGCGGGCTGTTCAAGCAAAGCGCGGTCGCCGTGATGCAGATAGGATTGCACGGCGTTGCGCCGTAAATCCGCGTCCGCCACCGCATGCTCGTGGAAGTATCGCGCATGGCCCTCGCGGGAGCGCTCGAGCAATCCGCTAAGCGCGAGTCCGCCCCAAAGCAGCGCGAGACCCAGCCAACCCGCGCGGGTGCGCCCCGGCGGGGGCGTTAGGCGCGTCAAGGCTAGAGCGTTTGCCAGCAGGCCGATAAACAGCACGTCACCGTAACGGGAAACGTAATCACCAAGATCGCCCGCGCGGGCATAGGCGAGCCCGGCGGCTTGCAGCCCAGCCCAGAGGCCGAGCCCGAAAATGAGGCGGTCGGCTGGTGTGGCTTCAACCTGCTGGCGCAAGCGTAGCGCATGAACACACCAAGGCAGCACGAGCACCGCGGCGGCTCCAGGTAGGCCGGTGGGCCACCCGAGCAGATGCAGCAGTGAATGGGCGAAGTCCATCGCGGTGCGCGTGGTTTGCGCAAACGCGTAACCCTCCGCGGAACGCCAGCCGACGACCGCGAGCAAAAGCGCGCCGACAACGGCAGTCACCAACGGCACCAGCCATTCGCGCCGCGTTCCGCGGCCTGTCCACAAACACGTCGCCACCAGCGCGAGTGGCGCGAGCCACATGCTGGCGAGGGTGAAGAGCCCCGCAACTCCCGCCGCTTGGGCCAGCCACCACCGACGACTTCCCACGGTGTGATTGAGTGCGCCTTGCGCGTGAATCCATAGCAGGAGCAGCGCGAGGGGGAATTGAGATTGAAAACCCCAGGCGATGTTTTCCCACGCGAACGGCAGCGCGCCGCCAAGGATCAGTAGCACCGTGACGAAGCCAGCGGCGGATGGCGCTAAGTTCCGCCAGAGCCAGCGCGCCACCAGCCAGATGAACCCGCCGTAAAGTGCGGAATTCACCGTCATCTGCACAAGGGGGTCCCATCGACGGGTTAGGGCGACTTCGAGCCAGGCCAGCAACCGGGTCCAGACGGGCAGGTGCTCGAAATGCGGCAGGAAGAAAGTCCACGGTCGCAGGGCGCCGTCGAGCCAAGGCGCGATGAGCTGTTTAGCCTCGATAAACCATTGGTCGTTGTAGGGCACATCGCCGCCGAACAGGTGGATTTCGCGCAAACGCGCGCCGAACACCACCAGCGCGGCACCGAGCGGCAAGAGCCAGCGCCAGCGGGAGGGGGTAGATTCGGCGTGATGCGCGGGCGTCATGGCCCGACCCCACGCCCGTGCGGCGTCGAAGCCAATCATGAAGAGGCCGAGCAAATACAGCGGGTAGGCCGCGGCCATGGCCGCGGGGCTGACATTGCGGAAGGCCAGCACGGTGATCAGAATGTTGATCGCGAGGTAGGCCGCGACACTGGCGAAGAGCGCGACCGCCAGACCGGAAAGATAGGAAACCCGCCGCCGCCAAACCGACTCGATGAGGCGGGCCGCGCCGACGAGCAATAGCAGTGGACCGATCCAGCCGATGACCGCGGTTAGCGCGCGACCAGTCGTCTCAAGGTGCGAGACTTGCCATCGGTGCAATCGGTCTTGCTCTGGGGGGAACGGATCGGGTGAGCGCGGCGCGTAGCTGAGATGCGTGCCTACGTAGTCGCGAAAAATTTTCAGCTCCGCGTAATCGCCCACACTATCCAGGGACCAAGCGGTAAAGCCCTGAAACCTGCCAAAATAGCCCAGGTATTCGAGTGTCATTTGCCAGAGCGGCTCGATGTCACGCCTCGTGATCCGCGGGAAAAAACCGGAGCGGGGCGCGTGGGCTGGCAACCGACCCTCGTCGCACGCCGCGTTAATATCGTCGGCGATTTTTTGGTAATTACTCAGGGCAGTGGCAGCGTCGGGCGCGAGTCCGGCTTCGGCGAACGCGTCGCGCAGCGCCCACATAAACCAACCGCCAAGGATCTGGCGCTCCGCTGGAGAGTAGGTTTCGCGGTCCATCCAATGCTCGCCGACCGGACCTTCGAAGTGCGGCCGGAGCAGCGCGAAGGTGGGGCTGGCCGCATAGGCCGCCTCGCGCATCTGGCGGGAAACGGTGATTTTGGGGAGATCGGGACCTACCGCGATACGCGCGAGCGCGCCGTAGGCATTTTTGAATCCGGCGGCGCGGAACTCCACCGTGCCAAACCAACCGTAGTGGCGGTAGTTTTGCCAACTCACCGCGAGCACGGGCAGCGCGTAGGCGGCGATGAAGCACCCCGAAGCGAGGACGAATTGACGCCAACGCGTCCGCCATTCACAGCGCAGGGACCACCCGAGGCCGAGCCACAACAAGCCGATGGTGGGAAAGAGCCAGACGCCCTCCTCGCGGGTGAGCCAAAACGCGCCCAGCGCCAACCCGCTCCATGCGGCGGGCACGGCCATGCGGCGGGCGGATTCGTGGCGGCGGGCAAAGAGTGCGATCAACCCCGCAATCACCAGCATGGTCAGCGGGGTGTAAATGCCCTGGCGTAGGACTCGTGTGAGATTGCTGGCGTCCCAGCTCATGGGGTTGAGCAGCAAGCAGGCGTAGAGCGCGAACCGCAGCCCGACCGGACGAAACCAAGGACGCAGAGCCGCAACCAGCGCGGCGCAGGCGAGGATGTAGAGCAATTGCTGCGTGATCAGCAGGGGCAGCCCGAGCCAGAAATTGACCGCGAGAAACAGCGAATAGAGCGGGCCTTTCGCGAGGGTGAGCTGGTCGTAGGGGCCGAGCCAAGCGCCGTTCAAGAAATGCTCGGCCAGTTCGAGAAAGAGCCGATCGTCATGAAAAGCCGGGCCAATCGCGTAGATCGTCTGGCCGGAAACGAACCAGAGTTTCACCGCGGTCAATGCCACGGCCGCCCAGAACCAATAAGAGGTGGCCGGGGGGCGCGGGGGCTGGGCGGGCGCGGCGGGCATTATTGAAACTCGAGGCCGGACCACGCGGTCCAGTCGAAGGCGTATGCGCCATGGGCTCCCGGATCGATGGTCATGACCACTTGACCCAGTCCGCTCGGCAGGGGCGCGGAAAAGCTTTGCAGGCCGCGGTCGTTAAGTTGCGTGGCGGGGTTGAGGTATCGTTCGTGCAGGATTTTGCGGTCGCTGCCATCGGTCCAATACACGGTGAAGCGCGAGCCGTTGGTCCGGCCACCATTGCTGTAGGCCCCCGCGATGAAACCGAAGTCGCCCCGCACCATGGTCGCGCCCAGCGGCACGTCGAAGACCATTTCACTGGGCGCGTGCATGACGGTGACGGCATGGCCGTCGATTTCACCTTCGCTGGGTGGCAGGTGCGCGGTGAACGAGATCGGCGACTGCGCGAAATGAGGGAAGTGCGCCCCGACAGAATCCGAGAGATAGGCTTTGCCCGCGTCGGATGGCGGCAAAGTGGAGAGCCGGAGTTGGAATTCGGCCCGCACGCAGTCTCGGTCGTGGGGAGAGGTATCGAGGCGAATACTGGCGATGCGGCGCGATGGATTGCCGCCGTGCGCGCGCATGAACTCGAGGAGGTTGTCAACGAGGGGGTTCAGCATGAAGCCCGTGCGGCCGATAGGCGCGGGCAGACGATAGGCCGTGGTGACGCCGCGGGTGTCGGTGGCATGGAGATACACTTCCGCCGGTCGGAGGAAGAAGCGGCGGAGTTTGCCGAGCAGGGAAAATCGATAGTCAATTTGCACCCAGAGATCGCGTTCGGCCAAGTCGGACAGCGAGATGGTCTCGCCGAAGCGGTGGGTGTCCGTGCGAACCGGCGTGGGCGCGAAAGCAGCGGCGTCGTAGGGTTCGGGACGGCGTTGCCACAGGGTGAAACCTCGCTCTGACAGAATGAAGCGATAACGTTCGACAAGCAGGCGTAGCGCGAGTGAGTCGTCCATCGTGGGGAGCCGGTGGTCGAGCGTCTGGAGCTTCAGGAGCACGAAGTCGGGGGCGCGGTCACCGGCGAAAAACCGCGCATTGAGCCGCGCCAGATAGGGCGTATAGGCCGAGTAGCTCTGAAAGACGGGCCGGGGCGTGTAATTGAAGCCGTTGAAAAGGGCGACGGCCTGCTCGAATCCGAGCACATCGACTGGGCGGTCGCCGACCACCGCCTTGATTTTGGGCAGTGCGGCGATGTTTTGCGCGGCGGCCAACTTGCTGTCGTAAAGATCGCGGGTGAACGCATTGCCCAGCGCAAAGGAGACGTGGCGATCAACCTTGTCTTGAGAGGCGGCGAGGATGCCCCGCACCAGGCTGGGCAGGACGCTTTCCATGCTCGTAAGGCACAGCAGTCCGGTGGCGAAGAGAACTACCTGCTTGCGGCGCAACCATCTGATCCCGTCGCCAAGCAGCAGTGGCGAGGTGACGGCCACGGTCAGCACCGCGTAATACCAGCCCACCTGATGACCGTCGGCGCGGATGAAGCCGTGTTTCCAGTTCAAGTAGAGGTAGCCGAGGACTCCCGTGGTGAGTAGCAGGGTTTTGCGTCGGTCGGGCGCGGTCAGGAGATTGAGCGCGAGGTAGGCGAGAATGAGCGCCGCCACGATTATGGCGTTGCGCAACTGCCAGCTGTTGGAGGCGAACCCCATCGTGTCCTGATAGCCTTGGCTGATTTCCCACGACCCCCACGCGTAGGCGGGCAAGTGGCCCAACTGCTGGCCGCACAGGCGCCAGCCCACGAGAACCAGCGCGACAAATAGAAGTGGAACACGCAGCGACTGCCAGCGCCACGGGCGGCGGAGCTCATGCAGTCCCGCCAATAAAACGAGGAAGAACGCGAGCAGCAGGTTGGTGAACTTGACCAGCGAGAGCACGGCCAGTAGGAGCAGCCAAAACAACGAGCCCCAACGCCAGGGTTGGTTTTGGCCGCGCACGAGCGCCAACCCCGCGAGGGTGATGATGCTTTGGTGCGCGGCATCCACGTAGGAAAGGCCGAAGAGGAAAAAGAACCCCAGAAAAAATATCCGCGAATATCCGGCGAGATGGCGGGCATGCCAATAGACCACCCCCGCGAAGACTAGGGCTTCGGCCAGTTGCCAACCGATCAATACCGACCAGTGGTCGCCCCAAAACGTGTTGCCCATGGCGAAGCCGAGCGGGCCGTAGGTGAAGACGACGTCGGTGCCGAATTGCAGCCCATCGAAGTAAAAGCGGCCCAGCGCTTGCCGCCATGACGAGTCGAGCTCCAGCGCGGGAAAGGCCGGAAGTCTAAACGCGAGCGCGACCAAAATGAGAAATCCCAGAACTTGGAACATCCCGTCGAGCAGCTTCGAGCGGGACGCGTCGGGAGCCTTGGATGATGGAGACGATATTTTGCTCATTTGATTTCGATGCCGGTCCAGCCGGTCCAGTCGAAGGCGTTGATGTTGTAGCGCCCCGGGCCGATCCGCAGCTCCACCTTGCCCGTGCTTTGGGGTAGGTGCGCCTTGAATGCTTGTAGCCCCCGGTCGTTCGCCCGCGTGGCGGGATCGAGGGTGCGCTCGAAGATCACCTGCGATTCAGAGCCGGATGACCAGACCACGGTGAATACCGCGCCGTTGGTCTTGCCCTCATCGGTGTAGGCGCCGGCGACAAAGCCAAATTTGCCGGAAATCTCCGTCGCGCCAGGGGGAATTTCAAAAGTCATGACACTGGGGGCGTGCATGACCATCACGCGGCGGTCACCGATGAAATCCTCGTTCGGCGGCAAAAAGGATTCATAGCTGGAGGGGGCGTTCACAAACATGTGGAACAGGTTGGTGTTCTCCTCGTGAAAATACGATTTGGCGGCCGCGCTCTGGGGCAGCGTGTAGAGCCGCACGGCAACGTCATCCGCCAAGAACTTCCGGTCGGCAGGCGCGGCGGTGACGGCGAAGGCCGCCGTCCGCGCGCGGGGGATGTCGCCGTTGGCGCGCAGGAAATCCATCGTGTCGTTGATGATGGGGCTGAGGATGAATCCCCCGCGGCCGATGGGCTCCGGCAGGCGGTAGAGCTTGGTCTCGCCGCGCGAATCCAGCACCTGCAGTTTGACCTCGGGCGGCCTCAGGAAAAACCGCCGCAACCTCCCGAGGAGCGAGAAATCGTAGTCGATCTCCACCCAGAGCGCCTCGGTGGCGAGGTCCGAGACCTTGAGGGTGTCGCCGAGCTTGAGCGCGGCGGTGCGGACCAGCTTGGGCGCGATGGAGACGGGATCAAATGGTTCGGGGTTCTTTTGCCAGAGCGTATAGCCGAGCTCAGCGGACACATAGTGGTAGCGGTGTGGCAACAGGCGCAGCACCGCGGGGTCATCCATGGCGCCGAGGCGGCCGTCGAGGGCGTGGAGTTTGAACAGCACGAACTCCGGCGCGCGGTCGGAGGCGAAGTAGTCAAAATTGAGATTGGCCAAGGTCGGGGTGTAGGCCGAGTAACCTTGGAAGATGGGCCGGGGCGCGTAGTTGAGCCCATTAAATAATACGACGGCTTGTTCGTAACCTAGCATGTCCAATTTCGCGTCCTTCACAATGGACTTGGTGCGCACGAGATCGGTGCGCCCCTGTTGGGCGCGGAGCGCTTCGTTGTAGTTGTTGTGGTTCGCATCGAGGTCCCAGAGAAAGCTGAGGCTT
>JADLBI010000179.1 GCA_020847775.1 Opitutaceae bacterium | reverse complement strand
TGGATTCTTCACTGCGTTCAGAATGACAGCCTGTTTGTCTCGACGTTTACACTTCCCGTGACCTTTCAAACCACTTTTGCCGAAATCCGCCGCACGCTGGCGCTCGCGTTTCCGATCATCATCGGGCAACTCTGCCAGATGCTGATGGGCGTCACCGACACGGTGATGATCGGGCGCATCGGCGCGGTGGAGCTGGCGGCCTCGGCGTTCGCCAATGTGTTGTTCACGGTCGCGTTCATCGCGGGCATCGGCATCCTCATGTCGGTGTCGGTGCTGGTGGCGCGCGCCCACGGCGCGCGGCAGTCGCGCGATTGCGCGGAGTATCTGCGGCACGGCGTCTGGCTCGCGGTGGGGCTCGCGTTGGCGGGCATGGTGCTGATGTTTCTCGCCGCGCTGCGCTTGGATCATTTCGGCCAGCCCGCCGAAGTGGTCGCGGCGGCGGAGCCGTATTTACAGCTCATCGCGTGTTCGCTGGTGCCGACTTTGTTGTTTCAAGTTTTCCGCCAGTTCAGCGAATCGGTCGGGCATCCGTGGGGACCGATGGTGATTTTGCTCGGCGCGGTGGCGCTCAACGTGGTGCTCAACTGGGTGCTGATCTACGGCCATCTCGGCGCGCCGGCGCTGGGGCTCGCCGGGGCGGGCTGGGCGACGTTGATCGCGCGCATCGTGGCGGCGGTCGTGCTGTGGTTGTGGCTGCGCCGTCGATCCGAGGTGAAAGCCGAATGGCCCGCACATAACGACAATGCGCGCTGGTTCGCGCCGATCTCGCGCTCGCATCTGCGCGCGATGTTTGGCATCGGCATTCCGGCGGCGGGGCAACTTTTGTTTGAGGCCGGGGCCTTTGCGGCCGCCGCGCTCATGATGGGCTGGATCGGCACGATCGCGCTCGCGGCGCACCAGATCGCGCTCAACTGCGCGGCCTGCGTGTTCATGGTGCCGCTGGGCTTGTCGATCGCGACGTCGGTGCGCATCGGCCGCGCCGTCGGCGAAAAAAACACGGCGGCGCTGCGGCCGATCGGTTTCGGTTCGCTCGCGACCGGCGTGTGTTTTGCGGTGCTGTTTATCCTGTTTTTCTCGCTGGCGGGAAAACACGTCGTCGCGGGCTTCACGCATGAAGTCGCAGTTGTCGAACTGGCCGCGCGTTTGCTGATCGTGGCCGCGCTGTTTCAGATTTTTGACGGTGGCCAGGTCATCGCGGCAGGCGCTTTGCGCGGGTTGGCCGATGTCAAGGTGCCGACGGTGATCACGTTCACCGCGTATTGGATCATCGCCTTGCCAACGGGATATTTTTTAGGCGTGCGCGGCATCGGCCCGATGGGCGTCTGGTATGGCCTCGCCGCGGGTTTGGCCTTCGCCGCCGTCCTGCTCGCGCGGCGGCTTTACGTGAAAACGGCCCCGGCGAGTTTGTAATAGAGTGCGTTACAAACGATCGAGGCGGGTGCAGGCTTCGGCGATGGTGCAGCCTTCAATCCGCACGCGCTTGGCGCGAGATGAACCGCCGGTCGCGAGCGTGACGGCGGATTTGGGCAGAGTTAGGATTTCGGCGAGGAAGCGGCAGAGTTCGGCGTTGGCCTTGCCGTCAACGGGCGGGGCTTTGAGGCGCACTTTCAACGTGTCGCCCATCCAGCCGACGACTTCGCTGCGTGGCGCGTTGGGCACGGCCTTGATGGTTAGAAGGCAACTTGTGTCGGTAGGATTCACGCCAAGGCCTCGGCGAGGGCGTCGATGATGTCTTGCGCGGGTTCAGTGCCGATGGAGAGGCGCAGGAGATCGGGATCGAGACCGCTGGCGGCGAGTTCGGAGCGGCCGGCTTCGTTGGTGACGAGATCGTAGTGCGCGAGGTAGATGAAGGGGCAGATGAGCGTGGTCGTCATGCCGAAGCTCGGGCCCTTGGGCAGGCGCAGCCGGTCGTAAAATTCGGCGATCGGCTTGCGCACGGTGAACGAGATCATGCCGCCAACCGCGTTTGGCGCGCGCGCGATCTGATCGTAGTTGGCGCGGGATTTCGGCGAATGCGCCCAAAACACATCCTTCACGCCGGGATGCGCTTCGAGCCACGCGGCGACGAGCGGCACGGTGGTTTCGATGTGGCGCAGGACATGGCGGGTGGCGCCGATCTGCTGGGCGAGGCGGGCGAGGTCGCGCGGATAAACCGGTTCGAGGTGCGTGGCGATGTCGCGGCGCAGAGCGGGCGCGTTGGCGATGGTCGGGTTGACGACGACGAGGCCGGCGGTGAGGTCGCCCTCGCTGGCGGTGTATTTGGTGAGGCTGCACACGACGGCATCGGCGTGCGGCACCGCATCGACCGAGAAGGACGAGGACACCGAGGTATCAACCACCACGGCCGCTTCGTAGCCACGGGCGAGGCGCGCGATGGCCGTGAGATCGGGAGTCTGAATGAGCGGATTGGTCGGCGCCTCGATGATGAGCCCGGCGATCCGCGCGCCGTGATTGGCGAAGAGCCGAGCGAGCGCCGGCAGGTCGAACACGTCGGGGAGATGGGCGTAGTCGTCGGGCTGCCGAGCGAAACGTTTCATCAACGCGATGGTGTCGAGGTAGAGCCAGCCGACTTGCACCCAGATGGTTTTGCCGCGCGCGGCCTGACGCTCGGCGAGGGCGCGGAACGCCGCGTAGAGCGCGTTCATGCCGCAGGTCGCCGGCAAGATGTCTTCGACCGTGGTGCCGACGAAGAGTGGTTGCAGGTGGCGGCGCACTTCGGTGAGCGCGTTGCCGGGAAAATACTTTTCCGGATGCGCGGCGGCCAGCAGCCCGAGTTGCACGAGCCGGTCCTCGGCGGCGCGCGACGAAAGGAATCCACCGGTGTTTTGGAGAAACGTCTTGGCGTGGCGGTAAAGCTCTGGCGTGTCGGCGTGCGCGACGGCGGCGAGGCCGCCAAAATCGTGCAGCGTGGACGCGGCGCCGACGTGCTGCAGCTCGGTTTGCAATTCCGCCGCCATGCGCGCGGAGGAGACGAGCCAGAGCTTTTGACCGGCGAGTCCGGTCCGCTCGCGATAAAGATCGGCGAGCGTTTGCAAAAACGGGTGCACCACGAAGCGCGGGTAGCCCGAGGTCATGCGCGAGGTGATGGCCGGGTCCTTCTGCTCGTAGCCGTGCACGGCGCGCATGGTCGGCAGGCTGCAGGACACCGCGTGCGGTGAATTCGGGATCGGTTGACCGAGCGGGAGGTGGACGAACGCGGACATTATGGGCGGAGGGCCAGCTTCCCCAACGCCTTGGGCGACGCAATCCCCGGTTTCGTCATGCCGTGTCATGCGCGGAACAAAAACTTGTCGCGTCGCAGCCGCGGGTTTGAACACTGCGGCGCATGAAACTGCTTTCGTGGAACGTCAACGGCGTGCGCGCCGCCCTCGGCAAAGGCCTGCTCGATTGGATGGGCGGCAGCGATGCCGACGTGATTTGCCTGCAGGAAGTCAAGGCGCTGCCCGGCGATGTGCAGGGCGTTGCCTGGCCGAAGGGCTACGAGCTAGTTTGGAACGCCGCGCTAAAGAAAGGCTACAGCGGCACCGCGCTTTTCACCCGCCGCAAGCCGCTCAGCGTAACACTCGGCATCGGTTCGCCGGAGCATGACGCCGAGGGCCGGGCGGTCACGGCGGAGTTTGCGGACCATTACATCATCGGGGTCTATGTGCCCAACGCGCAACCGGAGCTCGCCCGGCTTGGTTTCCGCCAGACGTGGGACCGGGCGTTGCTCCGGCACGCGAAGCAGCTCGAAAAGAAAAAGCCCGTGATCTTCTGCGGCGACCTCAATGTCGCGCACGAAGAGATCGATCTTGCGCGGCCGAAGGAGAACGTGGGCAACCCGGGATTTTCGGATGAGGAGCGCGCGGGTTTTTGCGACTACGTCGACGCCGGTTTTATCGACACGTTCCGCTATTTTGAAAAAGGCTCCGGCCACTACAGTTGGTGGACCTACCGCGCTAACGCGCGCGCCAACAACGTGGGCTGGCGCATCGACTACTGCATGGCCTCCGCCGCGCTCAAGCCGCGGCTCAAGCGCGCGTGGATCGAATCGCGCGTGATGGGCAGCGATCATTGCCCGGTGGGCTTGGAATTGAAGTGATGGCCAAATCAGCAAGCACCAAACCCGCGCCGACGACTTCCGAATGGATCCGGCGCGGACGTTCCAAAATCCACGGCGGCGGGCTCTACGCCGCGCGGCCGATCCCCAAGGGCACGCGCGTGCTCGAATACGTCGGCGAGCGCGTGACCAAGGCCGAGGCCTGGCGTCGCGAGCAACATCGCTTGGCCGAGATTGAGCGCGGCGGCGACGGCTGTGTGTATGTTTTTGAGGTCAACAAGCGCCACGATCTCGACGGCGCCGTGAGCTGGAACACCGCGCGGCTGGCCAACCACTCCTGCGACGGCAACTGCGAGACCGACATCATCCGCGGCCGGGTGTGGATCATTGCTTTGCGCGATATCGCGGCGGGCGAGGAGATCACCTACGACTACGGTTTCGATTACTCGGAATGGCCGCGGCACCGGTGCCGGTGCGGCGCGAAAAAATGCGTCGGCTACATCGTGCACCGCAAGCACCGCTGGCGCGTGCGGCGCATGCTCGAGCGGGCCAAGGCGAAACAGCAAACCGCGGCCCGGTCCACCGCGAAAAAGAAGTAGCCGGGCGGTAGCCGGGGCGTCAGGCTCGGGCCTCCCACATCGAGGCCCATGAGCGAACTCAAGGAATTATTTCTGCGCGAGCCCAAGCTGACGCTCGCCGTGGCCGAGAGCCTGACCTGCGGCAACGCGCAGGCGCACATCGGACGGATTTCAGGGGCATCCAATTTTTTCCTCGGCGGTGTCACGGCCTACACGATCGACCAAAAGGTGAAACTGCTGGGCGTGGAGCGCGCGTCGGCCGCGGCGGTGAACTGCGTGTCCGCTGAGGTTGCCGAGCAGATGGCGCGCGGCGCGGCGGAGCTGTTTGGCGCGGACCTCGCGCTGGCGACCACTGGTTACGCGGAGCCTGCGCCAGCGCAGGGCGTGGCCGTGCCGTTTGCGTGGTGGGCGCTGGCGCATCGCCGTTCCAGTGGCTGGCACGTGCAAAGCACGCGCCTCGAGTGCCCGGGCGCCACGCGCGTGCAGGTGCAGGCGCAAGTCACCGTCGCGGCCATCACCGGTTTACTGGATTACTTGCGCGAGCAGCGGGGGTGAGCGCGATCGAGACGCAAATAGCAGGGCGGGATCGCTGATCCCGCCTGCGAATGTCCAACAATGTAAAAGGCGGGATCAGCGATCCCGCCCTACAGTTCAAACGTGCGCGTTACAGCACACTGTTTTGCAACAGCTCGACGCTCTCTCCATTCGGGCCTTCGATGAAGGCGATGCGCACGGGGATGTCGCCGAGGCCGTTGGTGCTCTTGATGGTCACGTCGCGTGTTTCGACGGTGACTTTGTAGCCCATCGATTTGATGTGCGCCATCGCGGCATCGATGCGCGTGGTGCGCAGGGCGAGGTGGTAAATCGGGCCGATCGGCGCGTGCGTCCATGCGAGGTCTTCAAACACCTCGATGTAGTTGCCGTCGCCGCAATCAAACATGCCGGCGCGTTTCGGCGCCTCGGCCCAAGTGATCTTGTCAGTGCAGCCGAGCGCGTCGCGGTAGAAACGCATCGTCGCCGCCCAATCGCGCGTCTGGATGGCGGCGTGATGGAAGCCGCCGTGACCGAGGATCGCGTTGGGCATGACCTCAGTTGGTCAGCGAAGAGACGTAGTTTATGAGGGGCTTTACCTCGTCGGGCGGCGTCACCCAGTTGCTGTAAAGAATCTCCGGCAGCGTGTAATTGGTGGCGTAGAGGGAGCGGTTCGCTTCGTCATTGCGGGTGAGATAGCCGGTTTTGACGCTGGCGCCGACATAGAGCCCCTTATTCATCGAGTAAACCAGCACTGGCGTGGAGAGGATATCGAGATTGCTATGCTCGTTCCAAGTAGACCGGGGTCCAGCCACGGCCTTGGCGTCCACGCCGACGTGGAATTTTTCGTTGAATAACAGGCGCGGGGTCGCGTCGTCCATCAGGATGTAGATGGTCTCGATGGAGCTCGCGCCGATCTGGAAACCGAGGCTGCCTTCGCCGGCGGCGAGCAAGGCGGGCACGCTCCAAGTGTTGTCGGGGCGGCGCACCAGCACCACGCCCCAGCCGTCTTTGACGCCGAGCACGAGGCCGGCGCGGAACTGGTTGACGATGACGATGCCGCGGGCGCGTTTCAGCACTTCGGCGGGGATCGCGGTCTCGGGGTTGCCCATGAACTCCTGCAAAACGGCTTCGCAAGTTTCCACGCGTTCAATGTATTCACTGCGCGGCGCGGCGGTGGCGGCGATTGGCGCGAGGCTCAACACCGCTAGTAGCGAAAGAGAGAGAAGCTTTTTCATAAACATGCTGCAGAAGGGATTTGTCCGCTACCTAAGCAGGGAGGTGGGGCCTTGGAAAGCGCGGATTGCGTGGGGTTCCCTGTCTCAGTCTAAACCGCGGTCGGCCAGATCGTCCTCGTCCCAACCGAAATAGTGGCCGAGTTCGTGCAAATAGGTCAGCCGGACCTCCTCGGCATATATGTCGGGATCGCCTTCCGCGAAGTCCCAGAGGTTATCCAAATAGAGTAATATCTGAGGCGGTGCCGGGTCGGCGTGGCTAAATTCCGTGCCGTGCGGATTACCGGTGAAAAGGCCGAGGATGTCGGGCTCGAATCCCTCCGCCAGCACGCTGCTGTCTGGCCCGGACTGGTAATGCACCACCACGCCCGCAGCTAACGGACGCAGCTCGGGCGGTAGCTTGGCCTGCAAACGCACGACCACGCGTTCGGCGCGATGAACCAAATCCTCAAAAGTCATGGCCGGATGTAACGCTTTGGCGTTCCCGCCGTCTAGCCAACTCCGCCGCCTGCGTCGCGAGGCACGGGTGGCCTTCGCGCCATGAGCTGACGCGTATTGAGGAGGGCCGTGCGCTCCGCGCGCGGCAGTTTGAGAGGACGATCTGCCGCGTGACCGCGCGCGGAGCGCACGGTCCACCCGGCGAATCAGCGTGCGGGTTCAACTTTTCGTTTCGACGCGGGGCGGGGCGCTTCGCACGCTGCGCGGATGAATGCACCACGCGTGATTGTTATCGGGGGAGGAGCGGCCGGCTTCTTCGCGGCGATCACGTGCGCGGAAGCCGATCCCGCGGCGAGCGTCACGATCTACGAACTGACTGCGCATCCGCTGGCGAAGGTGCGCATCTCGGGCGGCGGCCGCTGCAATGTCACGCATGCGTGTTTCGAGCCGCGCGAACTCGTCACGCGTTATCCACGCGGCGGACGCGAACTGCTCGGGGCGTTTCACCGCTGGCAGCCGCGCGACACGGTCGCGTGGTTTGCCGAACACGGGGTGGAGCTGAAAACGGAATCCGACGGGCGCATGTTTCCAGTGACGGATGATTCCGCCACGATCGTCAACTGCCTGCGCGAGGCCGCGGAAAAGGCTGGCGTCGAACTGCGCACGGGCATCGGTGTGCGCAAGATCGAGGGTCGCGGGGCGAACGCCTCCGCGCCGCCACTGTTTCAGGTGACCTTGACCGATGACACCACGGTCAATGCCGAGTGCGTGCTCCTCGCCACCGGTGGTAATCGCTCTTCGGTCGGCCTGGCCATCGCGGAAGCTTTCGGCCACGCCATCGAGCCGCCGGTGCCGTCGTTGTTCACGTTTCACATCGACGACCGGCGCATCGACCGGTTGTCGGGTGTCAGCATGGAAAATGTGATCGCCACCGCGCCAGGCGCGAAGCTCGCGAGCGAAGGGCCGCTGCTCATCACGCATTGGGGACTCAGCGGGCCGGCCGTGCTCAAGCTCTCAGCTTGGGGTGCGCGGGAGTTTGCGGCATGCAATTACGAATTTACGTTGCGGATCAACTTCACGCCGCCGCACACGCGCGAGACGATGTTGCGCGAGCTGTCGTCGATGCGCACGGAGCATCCGCGCAAGCAGATCGCGACATGGAATCCCTTCGGCCTGCCATCGCGGTTTTGGGAACGCATGGTTGAGGTCGCGGGTTTTCAGCCGAGCCAAACGTGGAGCGGCACGACCAACGCGGCGTTGCAAGTCCTCGCCGATTCGCTCGTCGCCGCGGAGTTCAAGGTCACGGGCAAGAGCATGAACAAGGAGGAGTTCGTGACCTGCGGCGGCGTGCGGCTGCGCGAGGTGGATTTCAAGACGATGGAGAGCAAGCTATGCCCGGGCTTGCACTTCGCCGGCGAGGTGCTCGACATCGACGGGGTCACTGGAGGCTTTAATTTCCAGGCCGCGTGGACCACTGGCCGCTTGGCCGGTTTGGCGATGGGTGGATGATACTTTAACCACGAAGGAACACGAATTCACACGAATATAACCGGAGTTATTAACCACAGATGAACACAGATGGTCACAGATATAGAACCGGAATTGATCTGTGTGTATCTGTGTTCATCTGTGGCTAAGATGGTTTGAAAAGTATTCGTGTGAATTCGTGTTCATTCGTGGTTCCAAACCACTGATTCCATTTCATGCCCACTTACCTGCAACTCCTCGTTTTAATTCTGCCAGTCTTTGGCGTGATGGCGGTCGGCGGGTTGTTGCGGCGGATCAATGTGCTGACGCAGGCGGCGGATGAGAGCCTGCTGCGCATCGTGGTCAACGCGCTCTACCCGTGCATCATTTTTGAAAATGTGCACAACAACCCCGCGTTGCGCGATCCGAGCAATCTCGGTTGGGCGCCGCTGGTCGGCTTCGGCACGATGGCGCTCGGCATCGCGGTGTGTTACTTCGCGGCGAAGGCGCTCGGGTTCACCGTCGGCAACGGCCTGCGCACCTTTGCGTTCATGGCGGGCATCTACAACTACGCCTACATCACCGTGCCGGTGGTCGAAAAACTTTTCGGCCGCGAAACGCTCGGCGTGCTCTTCGTGCACAACGTCGGCTGTGAGGTCGCGATCTGGGTCGTCGGTGTGCTTGTGCTTTCGGGGCAATCACTGCGCACGGGCTGGCGCAAGGTGCTGAGTGCGCCGGTCTGGGCGTTGGTGATTTCGGTGGCGGTCAATCTCACGGGTCTCGGGGCGCATGTGCCGGCGGTCTTGGTTGGCGTGGTTCACGCACTCGCGGCTTGTGCGATTCCGTTCGGGCTCATGCTCAGCGGTGCGGTGCTGGCCGAGCATCTGGGGCGCAAGCCGCGCGAATTGGTGGATCTGCGCACATCGATCAGCGCGGTGGTCCTGCGGCTTGGCGTGCTCACGGGGTTGATGCTCGCGCTCGCGCGTTTCGGGCCGTTTACCGCCGATCTGAAACACGTGATTCTCGTGCAAGCCGTCATGCCGGCCGGGTTTTTGCCCCTCGTGATCGTGAAGCATTATGGCGGGCACAATCTCGTGGCCGCGCGGATCGTGGTCGCGACTGTCGTGGTCGGTATTTTGCTCATACCGCTTTGGCTGCGCGTCGGTCTGGCGTGGGTGGGATGAGGTGCGAGACCGCGAAATTGTTGGCCGCGAAAAGTGGCAAAATCATTATCGCATCGCGGCATACAAGGCGCCTATAGGCGCGCGGTGCCGGCAAAATCCAGGATGAGTTTTGTGACTCTTTGCGGCCATCCCTTCAGTTGTAATCGTCGCCGCGATTGACCGCCGCGGGTTTGCCGGTCTGGATGTCGCGCCATGGACTGGATTATGGAACCGCAGGCTTGGATCAGCCTGCTCACTCTCACCGGGCTCGAGATTGTGCTCGGCATCGACAACATCATTTTCATTTCGATTCTAGCCGGCAAGCTGCCGCAGGAACAACAGGACAAGGCGCGCAAGCTCGGCCTCGCCCTCGCCCTGATCACGCGCTTGCTGCTGCTCGCGAGCATCGCGTGGATGGCCAAACTCACCACGCCGCTCTTCACGCTCGTCGGGCACGGCGTTTCCGGCCGCGACTTGATTTTGATTCTTGGCGGCCTGTTCCTGCTCGTGAAGAGCACGATGGAGATTCACGAGAAGCTCGAAGGCGAAACCGAGCACGCCAAATCAACCCGGGTCATGGCCAAATTCGGCCAAGTCATCGTGCAGATCATGCTGCTCGATATCGTGTTTTCACTCGACTCGGTCATTACCGCCGTGGGCATGGCGCAGCACCTGACGATCATGATTGCGGCCGTGATCATCGCGATGGGCGTGATGCTCCTCTCCGCCGCGTCGATCAGCGATTTCGTCAACCGCCACCCGACGCTCAAGATTCTCGCGCTCTCGTTCCTGCTCCTGATCGGCGTGACGCTGGTCGCGGAAGGCACGGGCATGCACATCCCGAAAGGCTACATCTACTTCGCCATGGCGTTTTCCTTCGGCGTGGAAATGCTCAACCTGCGCCTGCGCAAAGGTGCCAACCCGGTCGAGTTGCACCAGCCGTATAAGTGAGGATATTTGTGGGGCGGGGTTTCCAAACCCCGCCTCGATAACCATCCGTAATCGGATCGGCGGGGATCGGAATCCTCGCCCTACAAATCGATAAGATAGTCGAAGGCAGGATCAGCGATCCTGCCCCACATCACTTCTTCTTGTTCAGTGCCGCGGAGAACCAGTCGCCGGTGAGCGATTGATTCGAGGCGGGGCGTGCGGGCGGAGAGAAGCCTCCGGGTCGGCCGCCGCCTTGCGGCCGCGGTGAGTGACCGCCCGCGCGCGGAGCGCCCGGGCTACCGGCGCGCTCCGCCTTCGGACCGATGACGGGATTGCTGCGCATGGAGAGGGCGATGCGGTTGCGCGCGAGATCGACCTCGGTGACGACGACGCTGACCTTTTGCTGCGGCTTCACGACCTCGGCGGGGTCTTTAACAAAACTGTCGGCGAGTTGGCTGACGTGCACGAGTCCGTCCTGATGCACGCCGATATCCACAAACGCGCCGAAGGCGGTGACGTTGGTCACGATGCCGGGCAGACGCATACCGGGCGTGAGATCCTCGGGCTTGTTCACGCCTTCCTTGAAGCTGAATACTTCGAACTGCTCGCGCGGGTCGCGGCCGGGCTTGGCGAGCTCGGTCATGATGTCGGTGAACGTGGGAAGACCGACCTCGGCGGTGACGTAGTTTTCGAGTTTGATTTGGCGGCGCAGCTTTTCATCGCGCACCAGATCGGCGACGGTGGCGCCGAGATCGGCGGCCATTTTTTCCACGAGCAGGTAACGTTCCGGATGCACCGCGCTCGCGTCGAGCGGATGCGCGGCGTCGTGAATGCGCAGGAACCCGGCGGCTTGCTCATAAGCCTTCGGGCCGAGGCGCGGCACTTCGAGTAGCTCGGCGCGCGACTTGAATGCGCCTTTTTCGTTGCGGCGGGCGACGATGGCGGCGGCGGTCGCGGCGTTGAGGCCGGACACATAGCTGAGCAGTTGCTTCGACGCGGTGTTGAGTTCGACGCCGACGCCGTTCACCGAACTGACCACGGTGTCGTCGAGTGAGCGTTTGAGCGCGCTTTGATCGACGTCGTGCTGATATTGGCCGACGCCGATTGATTTCGGATCGAGCTTCACGAGTTCGGCGAGCGGGTCCATCAATCGCCGACCGATGGAGACCGCGCCGCGCACGGTGAGATCGTGATCGGGAAACTCTTCGCGGGCGACTTCGCTGGCGGAGTAAATCGACGCGCCGGATTCGTTGACCATGACGATGGTGATGTTGGCGGGCAGTTTGAGCCCGCGCACAAACGCCTCGGTTTCACGGCCGGCCGTGCCGTGGCCGATGGCGATGGCCTCGACGTTGAAGAACTTGACGAAGCCCTTGAGCTTTTCGGTGGCGTCGGCGGCGAGGCGATCCGGATAAACGACGTCGTTGTGCAGCAGTTTGCCCTGACGGTCGAGCAGCACGACTTTGCAACCGGTGCGAATGCCGGGGTCGATCGCCATGACGGCTTTCTGGCCGAGCGGCGCGGCGAGCAACAGTTCGCGGAGATTGCTGGCGAAGACCTTGATGCCCTCCTCGTCGGCGCGCTTTTTCGATTCGAGCCGCATCTCGGTTTCGATGGCGGGGAAGAGCAGGCGCTTGGCGGCCTCATGCACGGCGAGGCGGACTTGCTCGCAAGCCGAGGTAGGGTCGCTTGTCCCCAAGCGCCCGTCGGGAGGGCGGTTGGGGACAACCGCCCCTACCTTGACGAACAGCGGTTCGAGTTCGGCCAGCGCGATCTGCTCGTCGGGCAGCGTGATGCGCATGATGAGGCAGAGTTCTTTTTCGCCACGGCGCATCGCGAGCACGCGGTGCGAGGGAGCCTTGGCGAGCGGTTCGGACCACTCGAAGTAGTCCTTGAATTTCGCGCCTTCGATTTCTTTGCCGAGCATGACCTTGGAGGAAACGATGGCGTTGGCGCGGTAGAGCGTGCGGAGTTTCTCGCGGGCGCGGGCGTCGTCGCTGATGCGCTCGGCGAGGATGTCGCGCGCGCCGGCCAGCGCATCCTCGACGGATTCGATTTTGCCCGGGGTGTTCTTGCCGTCCTCGAGCACGTATTCGTGCCCAATGAGCGCGGCGGCGGCACCGGCGATGTCGGCGGCGGGATCCTGCGTCCAGATCAGTTCGGCGAGCGGCTCGAGGCCTTTTTCCTTCGCGATGGTCGCGCGCGTGCGTTTCTTCGGCCGGAACGGCAGGTAGATGTCTTCGAGTTTGGTGAGCGTTTCAGCCGCGGCGATGGCCTTTTCGAGCTCGGGGGTGAGCAGGTTGCGCTCTTTTAACGAAGCGAGAATCGAGGCGCGGCGCTCGTCGATCTGTTTCATTGATTCGAGGCGGTCGCGAATGGCGGCGACCTGCACTTCGTCGAGTTCGCCGGTGGCCTCCTTGCGGTAGCGGGCGATGAACGGCACCGTCGCGCCCTCGGCGAGGAGCTGGGCGGTGGCCGCGATTTGGTGGACCTTGAGGTTCAGCTCGCCGGCGAGGCGGAGCACATATTCGGGGTTGGGCGTAGGCGTGGCGGACATGAAAAGGGGCCAAGTGCATCGCGCTTGCATTTCCGTGCAAGCGCGAATGCGGATCTTGAATCAGAAAGTGAGGCCGACTGAACGCGCCGATGGCGGCGCGTCTCCATCGCAGTGAAATGTTGGAACTGCGGCACGCTCGCCGCAGATGAAAATGTAGGGCGGGATCGCCGTATCCCGCCATCGCATGTCCCGGCGATATGCATAAGCGGGATCAGCGATCCCGCCCTACAAATCGGATGATGCGATTACGTTTATTTTGCCGCGAGGTGCGGATGCTTGCGGCCATCGACGCGTTTGCTGTGGCGATGGCGCAGGAGTCGGTCGAGTTTGTTGATCAGCAGATCGAGCGACTTGTAGGCGTCTTCGCTTGAGGCACTGGCGACGAGGTCGGGCCCGCCGATCTCGATGTGCCCTTTGGCGACAAACTCGTCGGTTGATGCCCGGGTGGTGTCGTGTTCGATGTCGATCCGGATGCGCACGATGCGGTCGTTATGGCGGAGAAGCCGGGAGGCTTTTGATAGGGCCGCTTCTTTAAGCGCTTCGGTGAGGGTGACGTGGATGCCGCTGACAATGATTTTGGCGGCGAGGATTTCAGGGGGTATTTCCTTGGTCATACGCAGAGTGAGACGACGCAGAGCGTGAAACGTTGCTTACAAACACCGCGAAGAATTCAACTCGCAGCGGAGTGATTGAATGCGATCAGTTGGGCTTACGTATTGAAGAGACGAAAGAGGCGAAGGTAGGGGCCGATCTCCGAGCGGCCCGCCCAGCGGTCGGGCCCTACCTGCGTCACTGTTTCGGTAAGTATCAATTTGCTCGCGGCTGATCAGCGCTTGAAGTTGCGGCAAACAGTGTCGGATTCGCTGACCGCAGGAGCAGGGTTTAGTGAAACATCGTTGGCGCTATGGGTTTTACCCCATGAAAATACCGCTTCGAACAACGGTAGCCATTGGGCGTCTTTGATGACGGCGTAGAAATGCACCTCGTGCTCCTTTTCTTTCACGCCCATCTCGTGCAGCACCTTGTCGTGCGCCGTGATGCCGAGCGCGTGGAAGTGGTGGATCATCACGAAATACTCGCAGACGTTTCCGCTCTCCAGCTTGCCGGCGAAGAAGTAAGGCATGAAGCGGCCGATGACGTGGCAGCTCCAGCCGATGACTTTGCCGATGCACAGGTATTTGAACTCATACCAGCGTGACACCGGAATGTCGTAATGCCGCATGATCGCGCCCACCTGCCGGCGGTGATCCCACTCGTCCTGTTCGATGCGCTTGACTGCTGCGCGTTCCGCGGGATCGCGCAATGATGCGGCGTGGCCGATGTAGGCGAGCGAAGCCGCCAGCTCGGCCGAGTAGGCTTTGCGCAACGAATCAACCAAAACGGGGTGATCGAGTTTCATAGGCGGCGATGATGGAGCTGGCGGTAGGAACACGATTTTTAACCACGAATGGACACGAATTCACACGACTATTTCCCGAATTTTGAATCCCGGGTTAACACCGATGGACAAAGATGCGGAGCGGAAACCCCATTCGTCCAAATCGGTGATGTAGGGCTAAGCTTTCCGTATTAAGCGGAGATAGGAATCCACTCCGGCACGATGGTCGCAGGCGTCTCGCGATTGAATAGATGGATGGACACCTCAATGCCCTTGTGCGCCGGCTTGGCCGGGTGGCGTTCGCCGATGAGAATCAAGCGTCTGGGATTTAGGGGGTTCATGATCGGTCAACAAGAACACTAAAATCATAGATGGGCGCAGATTCTCAATGTTATGCTGAGTTTTCAGGCCTTCACCTTGCGGGTGAAGGAACCGGGGCGGTCATTTATTCCGCCATGCTTTGTCTCAGCGTTATCAATGTGATCCGTGGCGAAACGGATGGTTGGCTGTGGGATCAAGGTTGAGGGCGCTTGACGGATGGCCATACGCCGACATCATGTCCGACATGAAAACCTTCACGGTTCGCGAGCTTGATCGTTCGCCCGCCTTGGTCTTGGAGGCATCCCGGGCGGATGGTCGCGCGCGCGTTCGTGCGCGCGGCGGCCGGTCCTACATTATCACCCCGGAAATCACGGAGAGCCGACCGCTCAGCGGTCTGCCCGACTTTTCCAAACGACGACATCGGTTGGTCAAAGGAGTGCTCTCGGCGTCCATGGTTAAACAACTCGACAAAGCGCTGGCAGGTGAATGAAGCCTTACGCGGACACGAATTTTTTCACGCGGGTCTATCTTTCGCTTCCGGAAAGCGCGCAGGCAGACGAACTGTTTGCGCTCGCCAAGAACAAAGGCGCTCCGCGGCTGCCGGTGACTTGGCTGCATCGGATGGAATTGGCCAATGCCATTGAAATGTCAGTTTGGTTGGGCAGGCAAGGTGGCCGGCCCCGGGTGACGCCGCAAAATGCCGCCATCGCCTTTGAGGATTTCAAAAACGATCTAGCGGATGAGTTGTTTCTGCAGAACGCCGTGGTCGAAGTGTCCGCGCTCGAACCATGCTTTGAGGAAACGGCAGCGCGCCATACCGCGAAGCACGGTTTCAGAACCTACGATATTCTGCATGTGGTCTCGGCCCGACTGCTGGGGTGTGATCACTTTTTCAGCTTCTACGCCAAGGCGAACGCTCTCGCTGCCATCGAAGGGTTGAAAGTCGCAAGGCCCTGATTGTGAAAAACGGCGATTCGCCTCGGTCATGGTCGAAACCATTTGGGCCGGGTGGTTTTTAGCCCGTCGAAATCGCCCATGATCTGGCGGACGATTCTGAAGTGGGTGTCGATTTCTTTTTGGCCGAATTGGCGCGCCCACAACAAACCGAAGGCGCAATCGACCAGCACGTAGCACAGCACGTGGGCGAAGAAATTCGGCGGCGGTTCCGATGAGTCGAAATATCCGGCGATTTGTCCGCAGGCGAAGGCTGGGCTGGTTTCGCGGGTAAAGGTGAAGAGGCGGCACATGTCCTCGATGGGATCGCCGAATCCCGAGCGGTTGAAGTCGATGATGCGCAGTTCCCCGTCGGCGGTCACGAGCATGTTGCCGAGATGAAAATCGCCGTGCAGGTAGCGGGTCGGCGCCGTGCGCAGCAGATGCAGATTCGAATCGAGAAATGACACCATCGTTTCGTAGCCGGGAAACGTCAGTCCGGCTTCGTGCATCTCGCGCCGTCGGGCCGTGACCTTGGCGTGCAGCTTGGCGTGGATATCGTGATTTCGATCCTGCGGCAACGTATGCAACTGTCGCAGCCGCCGGCCGGCCTCGACGCCAAGACGATGCCGTTCGCCTTCAGTAAGCTGGGGCAGAACCGCGTGCGCGTCTTCACCGTGTTGCCAACTGTAGAGCACGAAACAAGCGACGCCGTTTGGTGCGCTCTCGCAGGCGATTGCGCGGGGAAATGCCTCCGATACCGCGCTGATGCGTTGCAGTTGGGCAAACTCATCCTGCTTGCGGGGCAGCGTATCCAAGGGCGTGACGCGCAGCAGCCAATCGTCCGTGCCGGTGACGACGCGGTATTTCTGATCGTGCGACCAACCCGCGGTCACCGGTGTGATGGTGGCGTCGGGGAAGCGGGCGGTGATCCAAGCAGGGGTCATGCTTGTGCTGCCTCTCTGCTCCAACAGATGAAGCCGCGCAGGTTCATGGCGCAGAACACGGCGTTGGCGGCGATCATGCCGAGACTTTGAAACTTGAACGCGAGGATGATCCAGCAGGTGTTGCCGGCCATCATGATCACGAAACCGCGCCGCTGTTTGTTACCGAGCGAATAGATGGCGAAAAACGTGAGCGCCATCGCGACCCAATCGAGGCCGTGGTGTTGGAATGGGCTGTTGAGCATGGGGGCTTTACCAAAGATTTGAGGCAAGGAGGGGTTACGCGAATTGTGTGGTGTGGGGTGAGGTAGGAGCGGCTTTACGCCGCGATGGTTTGGTGAAATCGCGGGATAAACCCGCTCCTACAATCATGGCGAGGCATGAAGGCGTCGCGCCGGTCCGCACAAATCACGGCACAGGATCTGCGGGTTTGTTCGTAATACGAACATTTGATTTTTTTCGCCACTCCGTCCAAGTGCCGAAGAAGACCGGGGCCGGGGGGCAGGGTGGTTGGCTATTCGAGCGTCGTTTCACCGGTAAAACGGACAGTCATAGTTTAGGGATGCATGCCACGCGTGTCTGATTAAGGGCAAGCTGTGATTTTGTTACACGTTGATTTTCGTAAGGAAATGAAGCCATTGGGGTTGAACAGTCCGGGCACCCGCCAGGCGACGAAGGAGGCGGCGAGCCCGGTGTAGCTGAGGCCGACGAGCACGCGCGATTGCAGACTGTTGATCACGGGATGTTCCGCCGCCAGCCGCGGCATCAGCTCATCAGCGACGAAGCGGGCGAAAGGCGGATGACAGGGGCATTCGCACCAGCGCGCATCCATGCTTTCGATGGAGACATATGCGACGAGTGCCGGGGGTATGGCACCAGTCTCGATTAATGCAGCGAGGGCCGCGGGCGGCGCGACGTGCTCGCGGTAAAACTCACCATCCAGAAACACGATCAGTGCGGCGGGCGTTTGCTCATCCTCCGGCGTTTGCACCCACACGATGCGCTCATTGCCCAAGTGCGCGCTTTTAAGGGTATGGGCGACTTCGCGCATGTCTTGATGGATTCGATAACTCGGCCACTGGGCAATGCCATTTCTACCTCCGCTGAATAATCCGGGCTGACACGCGTTGCCACGGGGGTTGGCGCGTGTTCTCGTGACGTCACCCCATGCGTTTGCGATCACCCGGATTGGTTTTATTGGCGGCGGCCTATGCCGTGGCGGTGGTGCTGGTGTGGCAGCGTTTCACGGGCGAACGCGCCGACGGGCGCGTGACCATTCGCATTTCGCAATGGCAGTTGGAAGGCGGCGTGCGCGAGGGCATTAGCGCCGTCATTCGCCGCTATGGGGAGCTGAATCCGCGGGTGCGGGTGATACAGATCGCCGTGCCCGATCGCGTTTACCTGCCATGGATCACCACGCAACTGGTGGGCGGGATCGCACCGGACATCGTGGAGTATTCTTGGACGTGGCCGGATTTGGCGCGATTCTTTGCGCCCATCACGGCGGCGGTGATGCAGCCCAATCCCTACAACCGGGGGACTCCGTTGGCGGGCGTGCCGTGGCGCGACACCTTCATCGAAGGGATGACGAGCCCGGATAACTATGTGCAGAGCCTGGGCCAGTATTATGGCGTGTCGATGACGACGGGCATGAACCGGATCGTTTATAACCGGGCGCTGTGGCGAAAAATCATGGGCGCGGCTGAGCCGCCGGCCACCTATCGGGAGTTTCTCGCGGCTTGCGAAAAAATCCAGGCTTTCGCCCGGACGCAGGGGGTGAATCTCGTGCCGCTGGCGAGTTCGCGCACGACCCAGATCGCGCTCACCAACGAACTCGTGGGCTCGATGTGCAACGGGCTGGCCGAGCGGCTCGATCATCAGCATCGGCTGCGGATGGACACGCTCACGGTGGGGGCCGCCTATTTGCGCGGTGAGTGGAGCTACGACACGCCCGAGTTGGTGGCGGGTTTCGAGGTGCTGCGGCAAGTTGGCGCGCAGTGCACCCCGGGATTCCTGCAGCGGGAACGCGACACGGCGTTGACGGATTTTGTCACTGAACGGGCGGTGATGGTGGTTGCGCCAAGTTACGAGGCGTCGAGTTTGCTGAAAATATGCCCGTTCGAGCTGGGAGCCTTCCGGTTCCCGCTTCCCCGGGAAGACGATCCGGTGTATGGCCGATTCGCGCGCGGCCCATTCAGCGAGGGACGGCTTTACACCGGCATGTCGTTCTTCGTAAACCGCCGCACTCCGCATCAGGCTGAAGCCATGGATTTCCTGCGTTTTCTGGGGAGCCAGGAGGCGAGCGGGATTTTTGCGCGGGTGAGCAATTGGTTGCCGGCCGTGACGGGGGTGCAGCCGACGGAGTTCGCGGCCAAATTCCAGATCCAGTCGGAAGGTTACAACTGGCAGAACAACTTCCATGGGCCGAGCAATCACCCGGGCACGCAAAACCTGCTGCTGAGTGAGCTGCACTCGCTGTGGGGTGGTCAAGGCAGTGTGGCGGCGTTGCGCCGGGAGCTGGGTGCCAAGATGGCGGAAGAAATTCGCGAGGGATTCCGGCGCGACGCGCAATCAGGGCTGGCCAATACCCGGCGCGAAGATGTGGCCGGGGCCGCCCGGGTCGAACTCGCGCGTGCCGACGCGCGACCGGAAACACTGCGGCTGATCCCAGTATTCAACGAAATGCAGCTTTACCAAACCCGCGCCGTGCTGGCCGCGCCCGCGCGATGAAACACGCAAGGCTGAGGTTCTTGGTCTTACGGATGGCCCTTGTGGTAGGGCGGGACCGCTGGGCCCGCCGAAACGTTGGGTGGACGGCCCGGCGGTCCGTCCCTACCTGTGCTCAGCGAGTGTTGGGTCGGCTAGGAATCGCGGTTGGTTTTCTAAGCATCACTTTGATTTCATTGGGGTCCGATCTGCAAGACGGCTGGCAGGCCTTGGCGGCTTATCAAGCCAAACGGGCCTTGGGGCATTTTGAGTCGGCGCAAGCTGACGCCAATCCCCCGGCCGCACGCGAAGCCCGCTTTGGTCGCGCGGTTGCGCTTTTGGACAAACAACCGATCACGCCATCACAGCTCGAAGAAGCGCGTCGCGGGTTTGCCGAACTCGCGGAGAACGGCACCGATGACTTTGCCCAAGGCGCGCGATTTTTCCTCGGGCGCATCGCGCAACACCACATGGTTGAACCCGATGTTGTGGAAGCGAGCCGCCAATTTCGCCGACTCATCACCGAGCACACTGATTCGGTTTGGGCGCAGACAGCATTGAGTCGATTGGCCTTGCTCGAAATCTACGCGATGAATCCCGAGATGTTGCCGGCAGAGCGTATCGCAGCGGCGGAGAAACTGCTGATGCGCGCCCGCACTCCAACCGCGCAATGCGAACTGCACTACGTGATCGCCAACGCGGTTTTCTTTTTCCGCCTGCCGGATGCCGACGCGCTGCCCCATCTGCTCGCGGCGGAGCGGACAGGGCGCCTGGGCTGGAACGGATGCCGCGAAGTGCTTGTGCAAATCGCCGAACTGTCACGCTTGGCCGGCAACGCCGCGCAGGCCGCGGAGTATTATCAGCAATTTCTGCAAGAGAATCCGCGCGACCAGCGGCATTACATCGTGAAGGAGCGGTTGGCCGCGCTTAATTTGTAGGGCGGGGTCGCTGACCCCGCCAAGGCGATAACTTGCCATTTTTCAAAGGCGGGATCAGCGATCCCGCCCTACAATTCACTGCGGCGGCGCGACGAGCCGTTCGGCGTTTTGCCAGTAGATTTTGTCCACGACATCCTGCGGGAGCGGCAAGGTTTGCAGAAACTTGTGCAGGTCCTGTTCGTAGTAGTCGCGACCGAAGAGCAGGCGGTCCGCGTAACGGGTGACGAACCGCACCGCGTGCGCGGGGTCGCGCGAAAGAGCTTGGCGGCCGGAGCCGGCGGAGAGATCGGCGTAGAGATTTTTGTAGGTGTCGAACAGGCGATACAGTTTGCCGCCGGGCGTGACGGAACCTTCGGGATAAGCGCTGGGTATTTGATCCGCGTCGCCGCTGATCTCGCGCCAAAAACCGGGCGCGTGGCCGATGAAGATCGTGTCGGGGCAGGCTTGCAGCACGCGTTCGAGCGCATCGACCCGGCCGCCATACCAGAGTGGTTGGAACACGGGCTTGCCGGTTTGGGGATCAGGCAGATGCGGCACATCGAGGTGGAGCACGACGGGCAGTTTGAGTTCGCCAGCTTTTTGGAAAATCGCGAGTGAGCGCGGGTCGTCGAACGGCACGCGAAACTTCCATTCGCCGCACACGCGGATACCATGCATGTGGTAGGCCGATTCGAGAATCGCCGGTGCCTGGGGCCAGAGCGGATGCGGGCAGAAGCCGACGACAAAGCGGTCGGGATACTGCCGCTTGGTGTCGAGCAAGTCGCTCAGCGGAATACCGGGATGCGAACCGTCGGGCGCGAAGTGAGCCGGGTTGTAGCAGAAATTATATTCGGGTGCTTGATCGGCGTGGCTGATCTGCCACGAGAGCAGCCACGCGTAGCGGATGCCGTGCGCGTCCATATCGGCGGCGAGGCCGTGCTCATCGCGCGGATGCCAGCGCACGTGTTGATGGGAATCGACGATCTTGGCGGGGGCTGACATGGGGCGGAAGAGAGGTGAACTTAGAACGGAGAATGGGGAATGAGACAGGCGGGGAGAAATCTGCTGCTGGGTTTGTAATATTATACTGCAAACAGGGATGGCTGGCCATCGGACCGGACCGATGTTATTTGTGCGTTAATTGGCGCACGGGCAGGCCCGCGGCGGTCCAGTTTTTGAAACCGCCGGCGTTGGCGGTTTTGAAGCCCTCCTTGGCCAACAGGCGGGCGGCGATGCCGGAGCGATTGCCTGAACGGCAGTAGAGGATGAGCTCCTTATCGCGATTTGCCTCCAGGAAAGCCTTCCATTGCACCCGGTCGCTGCGCAGGTCGCTGAGCGGGAGCAGCGCGGCGGGATCGGCCACACCGGTGTCGGCCCATTCCGAAGGCTCGCGCACATCGATGAGGACAGCGTGACCGGCGGCGAGGCGCGCGGCGGCGTCCGTGGGTTCGATCGTTTCGCCTGCGAGCAGGCGAGGAACGACGAAGAAGATCAGGGCAACGACAACAATCAGGAGCGCGAACTTCATGCGGTGCTAGGGTGACGACGCTTGGCCATGTAGTAAAGCACGGGCACGGCCATGCGGCTGATGAGGAGCGAGGCGATTTCGCCGAACATGAGGCTGATGGCCAGCCCTTGGAAGATGGGATCGCGGAGGATGACGGCGGCGCCGGCGATGAGGGCTAGCGCGGTGAGCAGCATGGGCCGGAAGCGCACGGCGCCGGCTTCGACGACGGCGTCGCGCAGGTTGAGCCCCTCGGCCAGCCGCAATTCGATGAAATCAACAAGGATGATCGAGTTGCGCACGACGATGCCCGCGCCGGCCATGAAGCCGATCATCGAGGTGGCGGTGAAAAACGCGCCGAAGGCCCAGTGCGCCGGGAGGATGCCGATGAGGGAGAACGGAATCGCGGACATGACCACGAGCGGCGTCAGGTAGCTGCGAAACCAGCCGACCATGAGCATGGTGATGAGCACGATCACGGCGGCGAAGGCGAGGCCGAGGTCGCGGAAAACTTCCAGCGTGATGTGCCACTCGCCGTCCCACTTGAGCGCGGGCGCGAGGTCGTCGGCGGGCAGGTTGAGGTGGAACACGGGCAGGCGCGCGACGGGCGCGCCGAATTCGCGCGCGTCAATTTTGGCGATCGCACGGTTGATGGCGAACAGCGCGTAGGCGGGGCTTTCGACCGCGCCGGCGACATCGGCGGTCACGTAGGTCACGGGCTGGAGGTTCTTGCGGTAGAGGAAGCGGTCGCCCCGCGTGGTTTCGAGGCGCACGAGTTCCGACAAGGGCACGAGCGGCGAGGCGGGATCGAGATCGGCGCGCACGACGAGATCGAGCGGCGCGGCGGGGGTGGGCCGCGCGGCGGGCGGCAGCTCCAGTTGGATGGCGACGGGCTCGCGCTCGGGGTCGAGATGCAGGAGGCCGACGGGGAGGCCCGTGGTGGCGAGTTGCAGCGTGCGGGTGATGGTGTCGGTGCTGACGCCGTGCAGGGCGGCCTTGGTTTGATCCACGACGTAGCGAACCTTGGGCTGTTGCTCCTCGACATACCAATCGAGGTCCACGACGCCGGGCGTTTGCGCGAAAATGGCCTTGATGCGTCGGGCGAGGGCGACGCGGCGGGTTTCGTCGGGGCCGTAGATTTCGGCGACGAGGGATTGGAGGACGGGCGGACCGGGCGGCACCTCGGCCACGATCACGACGGCGCCGTGCCGCGCGGCGATGGGCGCGACGAGTGCGCGCACGCGGTTGGCGACAGCGTGGCTTTGCGCAGCGCGGTCCTCCTTGGGCACGAGGTTGACCTGGATGTCGGCGACGTTGGGGCCGCGCCGGGCGAAGTAGTGGCGCACGAGGCCGTTGAAATTGAACGGCGCGGCGGTGCCCGCGTAAACTTGGAGGTCGCGCACTTCGGGCACGGCGCGGGTGGCGTCGGCCATTTCCGCGGCGATGCGCGCGGTCTGTTCCAAGGTCGTGCCTTCGGGCGGAGTGAGGATGATCTGGAACTCCGACTTGTTGTCGAAGGGCAGCATCTTGATGACGACCGCGCCGCTGAGGACGAGGCCCAGCGCTAGGAGCAGCAAGCCGACGATGCCGCCGAGAAACGCCCAGCGCCAGCGCGCGTGATCGAGCAGCGGCTCCATCACCCGGTGGTAGAGCCGGGTGAACCAGTCGTCGGGGGTGTCGTGCGCGGACGCGGCTGAAACTTCTGGCGCGGCGGTCGGTTGGGCGGATCCACCGCCGAAGCGGCGGCGCAACACGCGCAAGGCGGCCCACGGCGTGACGCTGAACGCGATGAGCAACGAGAAGAGCATCGCGGCGGTGGCGCCGACGGGAATCGGCCGCATGTAGGGGCCCATGAGCCCGCCGACGAAGGCCATGGGCAGAATCGCGGCGAGCACGGCCCAGGTGGCGAGGATGGTGGGGTTGCCCACCTCGGCGACGGCCGCCAGCGCGATCTGCGTGAACGGTTTGGCGCGCGCGCCGGGCAGGCGGGCGTGGCGCACGATGTTTTCCACCACGACGATGGCGTCGTCCACTAGGATGCCGATGGAGAAGATCAGCGCGAACAGCGTGATGCGGTTCAACGTGTAGCCGTGGAGGTAGAAAACCAGCAGCGTGAGCGCGAGGGTGGATGGGATGGCGAGCAGGACGACGAGCGATTCGCGCCAGCCGAGAAACAGCAGTATGAGCAAGGTGACGCCGAAGACGGCGATGCCCATGTGCACCAGCAACTCGTTGCTTTTCTCCGCTGCCGTGTGGCCGTAATCGCGCGTGACCGTCACGCCGACATCGGCGGGCAGCAACGCGCCTTTGAACGTGTCCACTTTGGCGAGCACGGCGTTGACCACATCCACGGCGTTGGCGCCGGGGCGTTTGGCGAGCGAGAGGGTGACGGCGGGTTCGAGGTCGCCGGTCCGGCCCGCGCCGAAGAGCACGTAATCGGCGGGCTCGGCACCGCCGTCGCGGATGGCCGCGACTTCGCGGAGGTAAACCGGGCGGTCGCGATGCACGCCCACGACCACGGCGCCGACCTCGGTGGCGTCGCGGAGAAAGCCGTCGGTTTCGAGCAGGATTTCCTCGTTGGCGAAAGGGCGCGAGCCGTGCTGCAACTGGTGGTTGGCGCTCCGCAAGGCGCCCGCGACCTGCAGGGCGGTCAACCCGCGGTCGGCCAGAGCGGCGGGATCAATTTGCACGCGTATCTGGCGCGGCACACCGCCGATCACCGTGGTCTCCGCCACCTGCGGGACGGATTTAACGGCCTCCTCCAGTTGCAGG
This sequence comes from Opitutaceae bacterium, assembly GCA_020847775.1. Classification (GTDB taxonomy): domain Bacteria; phylum Verrucomicrobiota; class Verrucomicrobiia; order Opitutales; family Opitutaceae; genus Cephaloticoccus. The sequence continues at coordinate 7,531 of JADLBI010000179.1, read as the reverse complement.
GCCAGGCGGCGCAGGGTCAGGTGATCGTGCGCGCGACTGTGCAGGGTGAGCGCGAGCACGGGCACGTCGTCAATCGTGCGCGGCTTGACCAGCGGGAGGCCGACGCCGGGTGGCAGGCGGTCGCGATTGGCGTCGAGCCGGCGGTTGAGCCGCACCAGCGCGGTCTCGATGTCGGTGCCGACGAGGAAGCGCGCGATGATCATCGCGTGGCCGGGGCTGGAAGTGGCGTAGAGGTATTCGACGCCGGGGACTTCCCAGAGCAATTGCTCGAGCGGACGCGTGAGGCGGCTTTCCACCTCGGCCGGCGACGCGCCGGGCAGGGTGGCGAGCACATCAATCATCGGCACCTCGATCTGCGGTTCCTCCTCGCGCGGGAGCATCCACACGGCGAAGAGCCCGAGCAATAGGGAGGCGATGACGGCGACCGGCGTCAGTTTGGAGTTGATGAAAAACGCGGCGAGTCGCCCCGCCATGCCTTGATGTGGCGCGCCGGGAGTCATGGGGTCACGCGCACGAGTTGGCCGTCACGCAGGTCGGCGGGCGGGTTGACGATCACGGTCTCCCCGGCGGAGAGGCCGGAGAAAATCTGCACCTCATCGCCGAGCGCGGCGCCGGAACGCACGAGCCGCAAGTGCGCGCGGCCGTCGGCGATGACGAAGACGCGCTCCAGTTGGCCGTGAGTTTGCAGCGCGGCGCGGGGAATGCTGAACATGATGGCGTTGCCGTTAGGCCAATAAGCGCGAGCGAATTGCCCCGAGCGCGCGCCGCTGTCGGCGGGCAAGGCGATTTTAGCCAAGCGAGTGCGCGTGGCGGCATCGGCCGCGGGCGACATTTCAACGAGACGACCGGTAACGAGGTGGCCGGCGAGCTCGATGACGATGGGCGAGTCGGTGGGGAGCGTGGCGAAGGATTCCGGCACCGGCACCTCGGCGCGCAACTGGTCGTGGCCTTCAATGGAGAAGAGGGGTTGGCCGAGCGTGGCGAGATCGCCGAGGTTAACCAAATCGGCGGTGATGACGCCAGCGAAGGGCGCGCTAACGGTCGTGTAGGCCACCATCACCTCGGCTTCATCCACTCTGGCGCGCGCGATGCGCAATTGGTCCGCGGCTAAGCGGACGTGGTCGGCCGCAGCCGCGCCTTTCGCGGCGAGGCTGGTCTCGCGGTCGTAATTGCGTTGAGCGAGAGCGAGGGCGGCTTGCGCCTGCTCAAACTGCGCGGTGATTTCACCGGCGTCGAGTTGCACGAGGAATTCACCGGCTTGCACCTCCAGGCCCACAGCCAACCGATCCTTGGTCACGGTGCCCATGACGCGAGCGGCAACCGTGGCGCGGGCATACGGGCGCACGATGCCGGTGAGCAGGCGCGTTTGTGGATGCGCTTGCGTGGCGACGGCGCGCGCTTGCACGGAGGCCGCGGGTAGCACGGCGGGGGCGTCCGCGGGTGGAGGACGCTGGCAGCCGCCGAGCAGGGCGAGGGCGAGGAGGAGAGGCGAAAGCTTCATGGGCGGATTATTTCACGCCACCGAAGTGAATGACGTCGTTGGCATCCACCCAGCCGAGTTTGCGCAGGAGCAGCGTCGGCGGGCAGAAGCCCGTGAAGGCGGACTGGATGAGGTTGAGTCCGACGAAGCAGCCGAGCAGCAGCCACCACGGGCTGACGAAATGCGCGAGGGCGATGCTGAGCAGGACGACGGTGCCGGCGAGGGCGCGGATAAAGGCGTGGGTAGTCATAGTCTTAATTATATATGAGCATATGCGTATATACTTGATAAAATGTCAAGCGAGGTTTGGCTGGGGGCATGAGCAAGAAGACCCAAGGAGGCCTATCCGAGGCGGCACTTCAGTTGGTGGCCGCGCGGTTCGCCGTGCTGGCCGAGCCGATGCGGTTGCGGCTGATCCAGGCGCTGCTGGCGGGCGAACGCAACGTGGGGCAGCTGGTCGAGGCGACGGGCGGCACCCAGGCGAACGTGTCGCGCCACTTGCAGACATTGGCGCAGGCCCACATTTTGGCGCGGCGGAAAGAGGGTCTACAGGTGTTCTACGGCATCGCCGACCCAAGTATCCCGCAGCTTTGCGACGTGGTGTGCACCGCGATTGAAAAGCAGCTCGCCCGACAGGCCAAGACGCTCACGTCCTAAACCGCGACGATCCGTCGAAAAACGTTGCGCGGATGAATCCCGCAGCCACCGCGAAAAATGTCCGTAATACGTGACACTTTCGAGTCGATATTCGGAGCGGAGGGGGGCTGAAAAAAGGGGTTATACCAAAGTCCCTAATCTTTTGGCCTATGTCATGGAAGCAATGGTGAGGACGGTTATCCTTAACCGTCCCTTGGGCGCGAACCGGGCGGTTGGGGGCAACCACCCCTACCTCAAATGGCCCTAATCAAAATCTATATTTTTAGGGCAATTGGTATTACTTCACCAGTTCGTAGAGCGCGTAGCCGGCGAAGAGATTGGGCAGGAGCGGGCAGGGGGTTTTCCAATCGCCGTGCAGATGCACGCGGCGGCTGATGCGGATGCCCTTGATCGAGCAAAAGTGTTCGAAGTCGGCAATCGTCACGGGATTCGACGGGCGGCTCTCGAACCACTCCGTCGTGTAAACCGCGTTGCGGGTTTTGCGGCCGCGCATGAGGGTATCGAGCCGGTTCTTCCAAAAGCCGTGGTTAACGAAGCCGACGGTGACGGCGCGACTGACGCGCAAGGCCGCGAGGATCACGCCGGTCGGGTCGGCGAGTTCCTGCACGGTGCGCGAGCAGATGACGCGGTCGAAGTGATTGTCGGCAAACGCGCGGGTAAACGTGTGCATGTCGCCTTGATACGCGGTGACCCCGCGCTTCACGCATTCGGAGATCTTGTGAAAATCCAAATCCACGCCGATGCCCTTGGTCCGCTTGGTTTGCATCAGGTAGGTGAGGAGCGCGCCGCGGCCGCAGCCGAGATCGAGCACGTGGGTGCCGGGCTCGACCCATTCGCCGATGATCTCCATGTCCACGGTGCGTTTTTCGACGGGCTGGCTCATGGTCAGATGGAAAAGTCCACGACGGTCTCGTGGCTGCGTTCGAGGAAACCGCGCACGAGCGCGTAGAGGTCCTCCGATTCGAGCAGGAACGAATCGTGGCCGAGGTCGGTGGTGAGTTCGGCGTAGCTGGCGCGCTTGCCGGCGCGCAGAAGCGCGAGGGCGATGTTGCGATTTTGCTCGGGCGGGAAAAGCCAATCGCTGGTGAAACCGACGACGAGCGTCTCGGCCTGCACGGGCGCGAAGGCGGCTTCGAGAGAACCGTAGGCGTGGGCGAGGTCGAACTGGTCGAGCGCGCGCGTGATGTAGAGATACGAGTTGGCGTCGAAGCGGTTGATGAAGCTCTGGCCTTGGTAACGCAGGTAGCTCTCGACCTCGAATTGGATGTCGAAGTTGTAGGCGTCGCCGTTGGCGGCGTCGGCGCGTTTGCGGCGGCCGAACTTGCGGTCCATCGACGCGTCAGAGACGTAGGTGATGTGCGCCATCATGCGCGCGATGGCGAGGCCGACGCGAGGCCCGCCGTCGGCCGGATAGTCGCCTTGGTGCCAGGCGGGGTCCTGCATGATGGCTTGGCGGCCGACTTCGTTGAAGGCGATGGCCTGAGCGCCTTCGCGGGCGGTGGTGGCCATGGCCAGCAAGCGGCGCACAAACGACGGATAGAGGATCGCCCATAGCATCGCCTGCATGCCGCCCATCGAGCCGCCGAGGACGGCGTGCAGCTTTTCCCCGCCGAGATGGTCGAGCAGGAGTTTTTGGGCGCGCACCATGTCGTGGATGGTGACAAACGGGAAAGAGATGCCGTAGCTGCGACCGGTTGCGGTGTTGAGCGACGAGGGGCCGGAGCTGCCGGAGCAGCCGCCGAGGCAATTGGCGCAGACGACAAAGAACCGGTTCGTGTCCACGGCCTTGCCGGGGCCGATGAGATTGTCCCACCAGCCGGGTTTGCGGTCGTCGGCTTGGTGGCGGCCGGCGCAGTGGTGGTCGCCGCTCAGCGCGTGGCAGATGAAAATCGCGTTGTCGCGCGTGGCGTTAAGCTCGCCGTAGGTTTCGTAACGCAGCGTGAAGCCGGGCAGCGACTGCCCGCTTTTGAACGTGAAGGGTTTCGCGTGAACGAAGTCGCGCGGCGCGACAATGCCGACCCCGATGTCCGGGGTGGCGGAGTCGGTGGACGCGGCGAGGTCATCCAAATCAGGCATGGAATAATCAGACTGGACTAGGCTCCCGACGCAAGCGATGCGCGGGTCATACGACCACGCAAACTTGCGCAGGCGGCTTGCGTTAAACGTCGCACAGGGCACGCGCCGACAACTTACAGCTTGGCAAGGCCCCTTGTCGCTTAACACTGGCCGCTTTCCCTATGATCGTCGGCATCGACTTGGGCACCACGTTTTCGCTGATCAGCTACATCAACGCCGGTGGTGTGCCTACGCTGATTCCCTCGAAACGCGATCCGCAGCGATTCCAGACGGCTTCCGTGGTGCATGTCGGCGAGCGCGGTGCGATCGTAGGCGATCTGGTCGAGGAGCTGCTGCAAGAGGAGCCGTCGCTCCCCGTCTGCCGCTTTGCGAAGCTCGGCATGGGCAAGTCCGGGGTCACGGCCTTTACGGATCATCTCGGTCAGGCATACTCACCTGAGGCGATTTCCTCGCTCGTGCTGCGCAAGCTGAAAGAGGACGCCGAGGCCGCGTTAGGCGAGCCGGTCACCGGCGCGGTCATCACGGTCCCTGCGAATTTCAATGAGGCGCAACGCCAGGCCACCGTGAACGCGGGTCGGCTGGCCGACATCCCCGTGCTTGGGCTGGTCGAGGAGCCGCTGGCGGCAGCGACGTTTTTCGGGCTCAACATCAAGGGCGGGGAAAAACTCATCTTCGTCTTCGACATCGGCGGCGGCACTCTTGACGCGACGATCCTCAGCGCCACGCCGGATGGGCTCTACGCCATCGCCACGGAGGGCGCGGACAACATCGGCGGCAAGAATTTCGACGAGTTGATCATGGGCATCGTGGCGGATCAGTTCCGCGGCCAATTCGGATTGGATCCACGGGGCGAGGCGGAGACGGCGCAACGGCTGCGCATGTTCGCGACCCAGTCAAAAATCGCGCTGTCGGAACCCGCTGCAAGCGTGGTTTCGAAACCCTTGATCCTAGCCGGGAAGTCGCTGCGTGTGACTTTCAACCGGTCTCAGTTTGAAGCCGCCGCCGAGCCCTGGCTCGAGGCCTGCCAGGAAGTGTGCGAACGCGCGTTGAAGAGCCAGTCGCTCTCGTGGGACGACATTGACGACCTCGTGCTGACCGGCGGCTCTAGCCTGGTGCCTTGCGTGGAGCGCAAAGTGCGCGAGATGAGCGCGCTGCAGCCGGCGCGCATCCGCCGCGAGCAACCACACGCCTCGATCGCCTACGGAGCCGCGCTGCTGGCGGAACAATTTCACGGCACAAAGCAGACCGCCGCGCCACCGCTCCGGCAGCAGGTGACGAGCAATGAACTGGGCCTGCGCGTCTTCGATCCGAAGGAGCGCAAGGCGGTGTTTCACGCCATGATCGAGAAAAACGTGCCGGTGCCGACGACCGCCCGGCAGACCTTCTACACGCAGAAGGCCGACCAGACCTCGCTTTCGATCGAGCTGTTGCAGCGCAAGGATCCCTTCACGCCGCCGGAGACACTGGGCCAGTTCAACTTCGGGCCGATTCGCCGGCCGGAGTTGAATCATCCCGTGACGGTCGAGCTCGGCTACGACGGCACCGGGCGCGTGGCCGTTACGGCCAGCGACGGGCGCACCGGCGAGTCGGTCGCGCGCGAGTTTTCCCAGCAGGCCGAGGCGGACCTCACGGCGCTGCATGCGAGGTTGCAAAAACTCTCCCTCAGCGCCTGAGCCGGTCAATTTTGCGCGAGGTCGATATCACTGAGCAGGCCGTCGCCGCCGCATTTTTGGCAGGTGATGTGATTGATGTATTCGCCAGAACCGCGGCACGAGCTGCATTGGACAATGCCATCCCGGCCGCAGGCGGTGCACCAGATGGTCTGGCCGTTCACATAGGCGAACACGCCGTCGCCCCCGCAGAGATTGCAGCGAAGACGGCCATCCCCGCCGCAGGAACCGCACTCACGGGCGGTTTCCAGCCGGCCGGTGCCGTTGCAGTTGTGACATGTGTGCTTCTGCGCGGACATGGCGGCGAAGTTAAAATTCACCGTGCGGGTGGCCTTGCCCTGGGCGATGGCGACGGTCGTGCGGAAGGAGCGGAAGCCCTGGCGCCGAAGTTCGACGGCGTAGTTGTCGGGCGCGTAATTCGCCATCGTCAAGCGGCCGCGGCTGATAAACACGTTGTTGGACCAGAATTCCACGTCGTCTTCCGCCGTGAGCGTGAGGGTTTCAGAGACGACCTCGACATTGCCGACGACGCTCTGGCCGGTCTGCACCGTCACGGAGACGGAGACGTCTTGATAGCCTGGGCGCTTGGCGGTGATCGTGGCGGGGCCGGGGCAGATTGTGGCCAGATGATAAGGTGACACGCCCTGGTGCCGGTGCCCAAACCCATCCACGATCTCAACTTGAAGGCCCGATGGCATGGTCTGCACGTGCAAGGTGCCTTCCAGATGCTCGAGGGATTCCCGGCCGCTCGCGATCGCTGTTTGGAGCTCGGTTTCCTCTTGCTGCAATTGTGGCATGAGCTCCAGCGCCTGATCGGGCATGCGCGAGGAAAGCAGCTCCTCGATCTTGGCGCGCGTGATCTGGGCGGGATGGCGCTCGAGATAGGGGGCCAGCCAGGAGAGGTAGCGCTGGGTCGCGGTCACGCGCCCGACCAGCTCGTTATATTTGATGGCGGGGCCATCGCGCTGGAGGTTGCGGGCCTCGCCGCGGTAATCGTTGAGCGCGCGCTCCACGTTGCGCTCCTCCTTGGCGGCGGATTCCCAGAGGATGCGGGATTCGGCGAGCCGGGTGCGAAGCTCGGCGGTGAGGGCGTCTTTGCGCGCCTGCTCGGCTTTTTCTGCCGCGGCGAAGCGTGCCTTTTCGGCTTCGTCCGCCAGCCGTTTTTCTTCGGCGACGCGTTTTTCCTCGTCGGCCGCGCGCTCGGCTTCGGCTTTTTGCACCGCGGCGAGGCGGGTGCGCTCGGCGTTTTCGGCGCGGGTATTCATCACCCACCAACCGCCGCCGACGAGAAGGAGCAGGGCCACGATGAAGACGAGGACGAACTCCCTGCCGCCGGACTTGTTCCGCGCAGTGGCCGCCGGGGTGGCGGCGCGGGTGGCGGGCGCGGAGGCTGCGGACAGCGGTGCCGTCGGTGCGGCGGCTTTCGCGTCGGGCGCGGGCTGGGGGTCGTGCTTGGCGAGCACGGGCAGCAGCGAGCTGTCGGCGGCCATGGTGAGGGTTTCAAAGGCCGTGGTAAACTGGGCGAGCGATTCGCGGTATTTGGCCTGCAAACCGGTGGTCGGAGCCTTGGCAATGCGATCCTCCAGTTTTCGACGCAGGTCGAGGAAGCGCGTCTCGATCTGCTCGGGCGTGGCGTCGGCGGACAATT
>JADLBI010000178.1 GCA_020847775.1 Opitutaceae bacterium | reverse complement strand
GCCGCCGATTTTCGGCGGGTGCTGGCCGCGGTGCTGCGGCTCAACGGCTGCCGCACGGTGGCGGGGCTGTCGCACGACGGCGTGCCGGTGCTGCTGGAACTCATCCCGGCGGACGTTTTATCGGTGGAGTTGCTGCGCCTGAACGGTGAGCCGATCCACTCGATCACGTCGCCGGGCTGGCCCTACACCCGCGCGCAGATCGCGTTTTATCGGGCTCATGTCGCCGCGCACCCGATCCTGGCGCACTATGCGCGGCACGGCATCGGCCGCGCGCTGCGGGTGAGCGACGTGGTGGCCCACGCCGAGTATGAGCGGAATCCGATTTACGCGCGCTGCATGAAGCCGCACGGGCTGCGCCACACGCTGGCGATGATCTTTGACGCCGCGCCGGGGCGGCACACGGCGATTTCGTTCGACCGGCGCGCGCATGATTTCACGGTGCGCGAAGTCGCGCTGCTCGAAGCAGTGGCGCCGCACCTGGCCGCGTTGCTGGTGCGGCTGGAGTTGCATACGGGAAAGAAGCGCCCCTGGCGCGAGCCGACGACGCGTGACTGGCTGGCCGGCGACCTGGGCGTGAGCAACCGCGAGGCGGAACTGCTGCTACACCTGGCCGAGGGCTTGGGGAACCGGGAGATCGCCGCGAAGGCCGGGCTGGCGGAAGCCACGGTGCGGAAGCATTTCGAAAACGCGTTCCGCAAGCTGGGGGTTGCGAACCGCGTGGCGGCGGCCAAGCTGGCGCGCGAACGGGTGGGATGAGTCCTACGCGATGTTGTAGCGGCGCTTGAGCGTCGTGAACGGAAAGTTGCGGCCGGGGCAGACGGTGTGGTTGCGATCGACCCAGCGATGCACGGTCACTTGGTGCTTGGGGCTCACTTGGCCGGCGCGCAGCCAATCGACCAGATCGAAGGCGGCTTGAAGTTGTTTCGCGCTGGGACGGCGTTTTTCAAAATTGCCGACGAGGCAGATGCCGATGCCGGTGTCGTTGACCTCGGTGCGGCGCACATGGCCGCCGCGCAATTGCCTGGTCCAGCGCGGGCCGATCTCGATTTCGCCTTCGCCGGAGTCGCGGCCGGTGCCGATGACGAAATGATACGCGAGGCCATGCTCCATGCCGCGGCGGCGATGGCCCGCGTCGTAGGCCTTGGCGTTGCCGTCCTCGATGCCGCTGTGGTGGATCACGATGTAACGCCAGCGGTCGCGATCGACGCGGATGCTTTGCGTGGCGGCGACCACAGCGGCGAGAGCGGGGTCGGCCGCGCCGCTGACCGGCACGACGAGTTTTTGGCCGACGAGGATGCGGTCGCTTTTCAACTGGTTGCGCCGTTTAAGCTCGGCCACCTGCGTGCCGTGATGCGATGCGATCGCCGAGAGCGTGTCGCCTGTTTTGACGGTGTAGGTGATTTCACTTTTGCCCGCGGCCAACAGCGCCGGTCCGCCGAGGAGCAGCCCGGTGGTGGCAAGCAACGATTGCTGCAAGAACTGGCGGCGTGACGAGAACATGGACGGACGGCGGCGAGAACAGATTCTCAACGTTGCGAGGGTAGCACCGCTGTCAAACGCCGGAGGGGAAACCGGCGGTGGCGCATGAATGGCGGTTGCGTGGGAGGCGCGGGGGAGTTTTATCGGCAGTCATCAAGCGATCATGGTCATGTTGCGCGTATTGTTGTTTTTTCTCACGGGGTTGGTGGCGGCCGGGGCGGAGGTGTTGGTTTACCATGATGGTGATCGCGTGCAGGGGAAATTGCTGCGCCGGGAGGGCGGGGTGATGGTGTTTCTTTCACCAAGATTCGGCGAGATCCGCGTCGGCGCGGCCGAGGCCGAAGTGCGGGGAGAGGAGGCCATGCCCAACGAATCATTGCCGGAGGCATCGCCGGCGCCCGGCGCGCCGGTGTTGGCGGAAGAGCTGGCGTCCGCCTCGCGTTGGTGGCACCCGTGGAAAGGACGGGTGGGGTTGTCGTTGCAGTGGCTAAGGGACGATTCGAGTGATGAGGATTTGGCGGTGGAGTTTCGCTTGGAGCGCGAATGGGCGAGGGACGAGTTGCGGTATGAGCTGCACTACAGTCGCAAGCTGTCGAACGATGTGCTCAACGAGGATATCTGGCGGGGCTCGGCCTACTGGCGGCATGTGTTGGAGAACCGTTTTTTCACACTGTATAATCCGTTGCTGGAATGGGACCGCTCCTTTAACGGTCTTGGGCCCCAGATACCGGAGGCCGAATACGGTTTCACGCAGCAGCAACTGGGTCTCGGCTACGAAATAGTGACAACGGAGTGGGCGACGCTGCGCGCGGGTGTGGCGGAGAACTGGGTTTGGTTGCGGATAATGGATCCGGTGCAAATCGATTATACCCAGTGGTTCGAGTCGGTGTTTTTCGAGGCGGAGCTGGATCTGCCGAAGGGTTGGAAACTGCGTGAGCGCGGTCAGCTCTATCTCTACCGGGGCGACATGCCGCGGGGTTGGGATAACACCTTGGAACTGACCAAGCGATTGGGCGATCTGCTATCCGTCACGGTGCGCCACGAATACCGCATCAACCGGCCCAGCTTGCAGGTTTCGGATTACAACAAGCTGCGCCTGTTGTTGGGGCTGGATTTTTGACCGACGCGCGATTCAACCCTCGCACTTGAGGACATAGATCACGCCCTGCTCCGAACCGATGGCGAGGAGCGCGTCGTCGGGCGACCACGCGAGCTTGGTGGCGGCGGCGGGCATCTTGACGGTGGCGCGCAGCGGTTTGGTGCGGTCGGGGCTCCAGAGCATGACGGTGCCGTCGTGCGCGGCGGTGGCGAGGAGGCCGTGCGAGTGTTGAAAAGCCACGGCGCAGATTTTCGCTTCGTGCGGGAGCATGGCGGGCTCGCGGCCCTCGGGGCCGGCCCCGGCGCAATCCCAAACGCAGCACTCGTTGCTGCCGCCGGTGGCGAGCCAGCGCGAGGTGTGGTCGAAGGCGAGATTCTTCACCTTGGTTTCATAGCCGCTCATCTGCAGCTCGATGTCCTCGGCGGGAATCCAGAGGTGCACACTGGGATCCTGATTGCCGGAAACCAACCATCGCGCGTCGGGCGACCAGATGAGCGATTGAATGCCGTTGTTGTAGGGAAACTCTTTTTGCGGGACGAAATCATCCGCGTCCCACAAGCACACGCCGCCGAAATACGAGACCGCGACGCAGCCGCCTTGCGGATGCCATGCGAGCGCGGAGATGGATTTGGGCGCGGGTTTGAAGGTGTGCAGCACAGAGCCATCGGCGCGCAACGCGAGCAATTGCCGACCCGCCGCGGCGGCGAGCCAGGCGCGGTCGGCGTTCGGCCGCCACGCGAGATGCTCGACCCACGCGACGCCAGTCTCGGTCGAGGCGATGTGTTGGCCGGCACCGGTATCCCAAAATTTCACGAGCCCGTCTTGCCCACCGGTCGCGAGCGAGTGGCCCGACGGGTGCCACGCGAGGCAATTGGCACCGTCGTCATGGCCGGGCAGGGCGTGGCGCACCGCGCCGGATTTCGAGTCGAAGAGCGTGACCGGTCCCGCGGCGGAGGCGGCGGCGAGTTGCGCGCCATCGGGGGACCAAGCGAGGTCGATGGCGTAATCGTCGAGGGTGGCGGCCCCGTGTTTGACTAGTTGCATGAGTGGGAGCGTGGCGCGCGGCGCGCGAGGCAAAGGGAGGTGTGAATTTTCAACCGATTTTTCCGAGCAAAAAAAGTAGCCAAGCCCGGCGCGAAAGCTCTAATGGAGCGCAACCCCTGTCGCTTCATCCCGCCCCGCATGAACCTATTGCACCTTCACCCACCCGCTTGGCCGATGCTGGAAGGGGTGGCGCGATGAAAAAGATTTTTCTGGGCATCGTCCTCGCCTTGAGCGCCGCGAGCCTGGCGCTGGATTGGACGGCCCCGGACCGGCATTCGGACGTGCCGGTGTTGTATTGGATCACGCAGGATGATCCAGTGAAGCGCGAGACGATCAAGCGGTTCAAACAATGGCTGCAGGACAACGACCTGCCGCCCTGCGAGGTGCGCATCGACAACGTCAACCAGGACCCGACCAAGAAACTCGCGCAAGGGCTGGCGGGCGTGGGGGCCGACTTGATGGACATCTACAGCACGCAGACGGAGCAGTTTGCCAACTCCGGCATGTTGCTGGATGTGACCGATGCCGCGCAACGCATGGGGTTCGGCCCGGACCAGACCTATCCGGCGCTTTACAGCGACTTGGTGGTCAACGGGCGGCAATATGGTTTCCCGCGCAATGCCGGCGCCTACCTGATCTGGGTCAACCGCGACATCTTCGCGCGTTACGGCCTGCCCGAGCCGGATGAGAATTGGACCTGGGATGACTTTGAGCGCATCGGCACGACGTTTGTGGAGAAGGCCAACCCGCCGGGGACGCGCCAGCGCTCGTATTTCATGCAGGCGACCTCGCCGACCCAATTGCGACGCGCGCTTGGGCTTTCGATTTTCAACGAGACCATGACGCGCAGCATTCTGGATGACCCGCGCAACGCCGAGGTGATGCGCCGGATGAAGCGCTGGACCACGGAATTGCGCTTGATTCCCACGCTCGCTGAACAAAGCGCGATGACGGCGGATTCGACCCGCGCGAGCGACGGCATATTTTATCTGTTCCATGTCGGCCGCTACGCCACGCTCTACATGCCGCGCTGGGCGGTCATTCGCCTGCGGCCCATCGGCAAGACGAACGTGCGCATCATCATGCCCCCGACCGGCGGTTTCAACAATTTGGAATTCGGTTGCGGCATCATTTCGGGCTACACCAAGACGAAGCACCCGGAGGAGGTGTATCGCTTCCTTAAATTTCTCACGAGCGAGCCGTTCAACCTCCTCGTGGCAGAGAGTGGCGATTCGCTGCCGCCCGTGCCGCGATACGCGCATAGCCCGGAGTTTTTGCGTCCGCCGGATCATCCTGAGGAATGGGTGGTCCATGAGGCGTTTTCGACGGCGGCGGCCAATTATGGCATCGCGATGTGCCGCAGCCCGTTCATTCCCGTGGATATGATCACGCGCATCGGCACCGGCATCGAAACCGCCGTGGTGGACAGTGTGATCGCGGGCCGTATCGCGCCCGAGGCCGCGGGGCGGATCGTGCAGGATCGCATCAACGAACAGATCGGGCTCAATATCGCGCACGATACCGAGTTGCGCGCGGAGTATGAGCGATTGAGCGCGGTGCAGGTGAAAATCGACGCCCTGCGCGCGGCCAAGAAGAAAATCCCGCTCTCGTGGATCACCAATCCGTTTCACCGCATCTACTATAAACACATGGGCTGGGTGGAGGAGGACCAATGAAATC
>JADLBI010000177.1 GCA_020847775.1 Opitutaceae bacterium | reverse complement strand
CGAGCGCGAACTCGCCCGGCTCGCCGTGCCCAACACCGTGCAGCGTGACGCACTTCGGGCCGATCCAGCCGCGTTTCTCGCGCACCTCTCAAGTGACACCGCCTTCGTTGGTTACTTGCTCTATCGGCACACGCTGCCCGGCTTGAAATCCGAAGCCCGCTATCTCGCACTCATCGCGACCGCGGACGGTTGGCAAACCATTCCGCTCGGGCGCGCCGACGTAATCAACGACGCGATCGATCGCTACCACATCTTAATCGCACGCGGCGGCCCGATTGCGTGGGCGCAGGAGGTTCGCCGTCTGCTGCTCGATCCCGTGCGCGAAGCATTACCCTTCACGATCAAACACTTGTTCGTTTCGCCCGACGGATTGCTGCAAAGTGTGCCGCTCGCGACCTGGCCGGAAGCCGATCCGGCCTTCATCGCCGCTGACCGGCACACCTTCGCCACGGTCACTTCGGCACGTGATCTGCTACCCACTTCCGCACCGGTCAGCAGAAATTCGCTCGTGCTCGCCGCGCCCGTTTGGTCAGGCGATTTGTCGTCACTTGCGCCTTTGCCTGCTTCATCCGCCGAAGGTGCCTACGTCGCGGAAAAACTCGGCGACGCCACGCTTTTGACCGGCGCTGACGCCACGATCACCGCCCTCACTCAAGACCACGCGCCCCGCGTGCTGCATATCGCCACCCACGCGCTGGTCGTCACTGATCCCGAATTGCCCGCGGCCCAACTCCTGCGCCGCACCGGCCTCGCGCTCGCCGGTGAACCGGGCTTTCTCGATACGCTGCAAATCTCCGCGCTCGATCTGCACGGCACCGAATTGGTTTTCCTCAGCGGCTGCGAAACTGGCGGTGGCGTCGCGGCCAACGGCGAAGGTGTGCTCGGGCTGCAACGCGGTTTCGCCCGCGCCGGCGCTCGCGCATTGGTCCTGACTCTGTGGCCTGTGGTAGATCAGGACAGCCGCAAATTCACCGAATATTTCTACGACGCGTTCACACCATCGGGCGATGCGATCTCGGCTTTGCACCTCGCCCGGAAAAAATTTCGTGAAGATTTGGTCACGCAAGGAGCCAGCCCCGCAGAGGTCTTGCGCCGCGCCGGATCATATTCCATCAGTGTCCGCCGTTGAGTTCTTCCGCCGTGCCTTTTCCGGTCGATTTCACGACCCGTCTCGAAATCCGAGATGAGGCCGCTTGGCGAATCGCGTTCATGCGCTTGTGGCCCGTCGCCCTGTGCGCCGCCGGCCATGTGCTCAAACAAACCAGCGATGCCGAAGACGCCGCCGCCACCGCCTTGGCTGAATTGGCGGATGCCGCCAACCTGCCCGATAGTTGGCCCGCGCTCGAGGCCTATGTCGCCGTGATCGCCCGGCGCCGCGCCATTTCGCTCGTGCGCAAACGCACGGCCGCCAAACGCGGTGCCGGTGTAACCATTCCGCTAGAGTTTCTCGATCACGAACCTGCGATTGAGACGACCACGAACGCCGCGCTCGACCTCGCCCCACTGCTCGACCAGCTCGAACCGGAACGCCGCCGCATCGTCGAGGAACATTTTCTCGAAGGCCGCACTTCCGAGGAAATCGGCGCCCGCCTGCGCCTCAATCCCGCCACCGTGCGCAGCCACCTGCTGCGCTCCGTGCAAAAGCTGCGCTGCTGGCTCAATCCTCCGACGAAATGAAACAAACGGCCTGGGTTCTGCGATAATACTACGATGACCGACTCCCTCGATGCCTTTCGCGATCTCGCCTGTCGGGCCCTTGAAGCCCCGGCCGACGCCACGTTGCGCACCGAGATTGCGGAGGCTTTGACCGCGCATCCCGAATGGGCCGGCGAATGGCGAGCGCTGCGCGAAACACATCAGCTCGCCCAAGCCGCCGTGCCCGCTGCCTTGGCTCGCGCGCAAGCCGATCGCGCCGCCGCCATCCCCGCGCGCAGACTCGACACGCTTTTGCGAAAAAAACGCACCGCCTCGCGACTGCGTCGCGCGCTGCCGCTCATCGGTGCCTTGGCCGTCTGTGCGCTCTTCGGCATTTTGCTCTTTCGCCCCGCTCCGCCCGATCTTTCACGGTGGACGCAACACGCACCGGCCAGTCTGGCGCGCGCGCTGACCGCACCGTTGGACGAAGTGATCGCGACGGCCACGCTGCCGACCTTGCGCGACACGACCACCGTGCAACTGCGCAGTCCGCTCCTTGCCGCCCAAGCCGGCCCCGTGACCATCGCGTGGGCGGATGCGGCCACCACCCCGCTCACGATCACGCTGCGCGATAATGGCCGCGTGATCTGGATCTCGCCGCGCGTCTCTGCGCAGATCGACACCCCGCCATTAGAGGCGGATCGCGTTTACGAGGTCGTGCTCACACCCGAATCCGGTCCGACAATCCGCGAACACTTTGTCACCGTTCCGACCGCCCCCACCGAACACGCCGGATTGGAAAAAATCCTCTCGGCCGCGACGGCTGAACCGGCACGTTTGGGCGAAGCCGTGCTGGCTTGGCACGAACTGCCGAAGGAACTTCGCACCAGCGAGATGGGCCGCCGGATTGGTGCCTGGCTCGGCGTCGAGGCGCGCCAAGCCGACATGCTGGCGCAGGTCCACGCGCGCTGAATTCTGACTTCACGCCCCCGGCCAAAATCCACCGCCCCCAGTGCGAATGTTCGTAATACGAACATTCGTGCGCGGCGCGTTGGGATCAAACAGGGTGCGCAAGCGGCATTGACGAGACCGCTGGGAATGCGGTTTGCTGACCCTTCATGCTCACGCTCGCCGACGTTTCCAAATCCTACGGCACCCGCGAATTGTTCTCGCAGGTGTCGCTTTTCGTCGCGCGCACCGACCGTTACGGCCTCGTCGGCCCCAACGGCGCGGGCAAGTCCACCCTCTTCAACCTCATCCTCGGCGAAGAGACGCCCGATACCGGCGTGATCGAGTGGGAACGCGGCGCGGATTTCGGCTTCCTGCCGCAGGAAAGCGCACCCGTCGGCGAGGAAACCATCCTCGGCATCGCCACCAACGGCGCGAAACTCGACCTGCTCGACGACAACGACGAGGACTACGACATCGATTGGACGCTCGAACCGCGCGCGCGCAAAATTCTCGCCGGGCTCGGTTTCAAGGACGCCGACATGGATCTGCCGGCCAAGAAATTTTCCGGCGGTTGGATCATGCGCGCGCACATGGCGCGCCTACTCGTTTCCGAACCCGCGCTGCTCCTCCTCGACGAACCGACCAACCACCTCGATCTCGAGGCCCTGCTCTGGTTTCAGGACTACCTCACGCGCTACCCCGGCGGCCTCGTCATCATCTCGCACGACCGCGCGTTTCTCAACGCGCTCTGCACCGGTATGCTCGAATTGCGCGGCGGCACGCTCCACCGCTATCACGGCAACTACGACGATTACCTCGCCGAGAAGGACGCGCGTTTCGAGCAACAACTCGCCTTGTTCAAAAACCAGCAGCGCGAGATCGCCCATCAACAGCGCTTCGTGGACCGCTTCGGCGCCAAGGCCTCGATGGCCACACGCGCCAAGTCCAAGGAGAAACACATCGAGCGCCTCAAGGCCGACGCCGTGGAGTCGCCGGAGGAGGATCTCAAACGCATCAACTTCCGCTTTCCCCAGCCCGCGCGCTCCGGCCTCAAGGTGATCGAACTGAAAAACGTCGAGCAGGCCTACGGCGAGCACGTCGTTTATCGCGACCTCAACTTCACCGCCGAGCGCGGCCAGAAACTCGTGCTCGTCGGCCCCAACGGCGCCGGCAAGTCCACGCTGCTCAAGATTCTGGGCGACGTGATTCCCATCCGCGGCGGCGCGCGCGAACTCGGCGCCAATGTCACGCCCGGCTACTTCGCGCAAAATCGCGGCGAAAACCTCAAGCTCGATCTCACCGTGCTCGAGAACATGATGGAGCTGCGCACCGCGCAGAACGACCTCACCGAACAACAGGCGCGCGCCATTCTCGGGGCCTTTCTTTTCCGCAAGGACGACGTGTTTAAGAATACCTCGGTGCTTTCCGGCGGCGAGAAATCGCGACTCGCCCTCGCCCGCCTGCTCGTCGACCCGCCGAATCTGCTGTTGATGGACGAGCCCACGACCCACCTCGACATCGCGTCGATCGACGCGCTCATCAACGCGCTGAAAACCTTCGAGGGCACCTTCATCTTCATCAGCCACGATGTGCACTTCATCCGGGCGCTCGACGCGCATGTGTTGCATGTGCACAGCGGTCGGCTCACGCCCTACGCGGGTAATTACGACTACTATTTGGAAAAATCCAAGGCCACCGATGCGCGCGCCGCGTTGACGGCTGGATTTACGGACGGCAGACCGCCGCAGGCTGCGCCGGAAAATCCTAAAACCAAAAATCTAAATCCTAAAACTGACACTGGCTCGGAAAAACCCACGGCTGGCGAGCTGCGCAAGCTGCGCGAGGAAGTCGGCCTGCTGGAGAAACGCGTGTCCGAGCTCGAAGCCACCCAAGGCGAACTCACCGCCGCGTTGGAAGACCCCGCGTCTTACCAGAACGGTCAGGCCCAGCACCTCAACCGCGAGCTCAGCGTCGTGGTGGATCAGATCGCGGCCGCCACCGCCGAGTGGGAAAAAGCCGCCACCAAGCTCGCCGAACTCGAGGCACTGTAAACCCAACCAACCGTCGTGGCTGACACCATCACGCCATCAGCCCCGCGATCAGGCGCTGGTCGGGCGGGCGCGCGTTGGCGATGGTGACCGCGCGCAAAAGCCGCTCCTCGGCCTCGCGGGCCGCCGCCTCGTCATTGGCGTGGATGGTGCACAACCGTCCGCCCGCGCGCACGGGCTCACCGATTTTCACCAAATCCGCCACGCCCACCGCCGGATCGATTTTATCCTCGGCGCGCGCGCGTCCCGCGCCCAGCCGCAGCGCGGCCAATGCGGTCTCCATGGCGTCGACGCTTGAAACAATCCCGGCCACAGGCGCGGCGACCGCCCGCTTGATCGTCGCCTGCGGCAGGCGTGCGGGATCGTCCACCACGCGGGCGTCACCGCCTTGCGCGGCGATGATCTCGCGAAATTTTTCCAAGGCCCGACCATTGCGCACGACTTCAAGCAGTTTCGCCCCGGCGGCGGCCTCGTCCTTGGCCGCGCCTCCGAGCAACAGCATCTGCACGCCAAGCGCCACGGTGACTTCCATCAAATCCTCCGGGCCCTCGCCACGCAGGCAAGCGATGGCTTCGGCCACTTCGAGCGCGTTGCCCACCGCGCGCCCGAGCGGTTGATCCATCGCGGTCAGCAGCGCGCGCACCTCCTTGCCGCCGGCGCCGCCCACGCGCACGAGCGCGGCGGCGAGTTCATGCGCCTCCGCCTCGGTCTTCATGAATGCGCCGCGGCCGTATTTCACATCGAGCACAAGCGCGTCGATACCCTCGGCGAGCTTTTTGGAAAGGATGGAGCCGCAGATCAGCGGGATGCATTCGACCGTGGCGGTGACATCGCGCAGCGCGTAGAGTTTTTTATCCGCCGGGGCCAAGTCCTTCGTTTGACCGATAAGCGCGCAGCCGATTTTCGCCACCTGCGCGCGATAGGCGTCGAGCGACAAGTCGGTGCGGAAGCCGGGGATGGATTCGAGCTTGTCGAGCGTGCCGCCGCTGTGCCCCAGGCCGCGACCGCTGATCATCGGCACCGGCACGCCGCAGGCCGCGACCATCGGCGCGAGCGGAATCGAGACCTTGTCGCCGACGCCACCCGTCGAGTGCTTGTCCACTTTCACGCCGGGCACGTGCGACAGATCCGCCACGACGCCGGACCGCATCATCGCCTCGGTGTAATGCGCCGTCTCCTCCGGCGTCATGCCGCGCAGAAAAATCGCCATGAGTAGCGCGCTCAATTGATAGTCCGCCCACGAGCCGTCAGTGGCTCCGCGCACAAACGCGCCGATCTCCTCGCGAGAGAGAGCGCCGCCGTCGCGTTTCTTGGCGATGATGTGCTGGGGGAACAGCGTGGAGCCCATGCCTCCAGACTGCGCCACGCGATCGAGCGTCGCGAGCTTGAATTATTCCGGCGTGGGTTTGCCGAATCCGAAGGGTGCGCGGGTGAAACCGAAGAGCATCTTGGGTTTGGCGGATTGCGCGGGTGCGGCGAGGACGCGCTCCTCGATGGCGTGCGCGGCAGCCTCGCGCTCGGCGAGCTCGTTTTCACGCGTCTGCAACGCGACGCGCGCTAGTGCGAGCGCTTCGCGTTCCCGGCAGAGTTGGCCTTGTTCAACCTCCAGCAGGGCGCGGGCGCGGTGCAGTTTTTCCCAAGCCACGGACAAGCGGAGTTCGTCAGACGCGGCACCTAACTCTGTGGCGGCGGTCATGTCGGAACGGTTCAGTCGCAGGGTCGGCGGCACGGGCGGAAAGGTGATGGATGTGGGGTTCATGGCGGTGGTGGGTTTTATCGAAGCACACCCATCATAACGCTCCGCTGGCCGCGTGGATACGGCCGACCCGGCTATTTACACCGCCTTTACGCCGCCGCCCCGGCGTTAAAAACTAATTTACGCAGCCGAGCAACTCAGGCGCGAAAGATCACATCCTCGCGGTTGAACATCTTCACGCAAAAGGCCAGCGCGACTCCGGAATAGACCGCGGACGAGCCGAAGATGAGCCCGATATACGGCCAGTTCCACACGCCCGAAAGCATCTCTTTGCACACGAGACTGATATTCATGATCGGGATGAGCGCGGTCTTCACGTTGAGCTCCACGCCCGGCAGCATGCCCATCATCGCGGGCAGGAAGATCAGGATCATCATGGGCGAGATGTAGCTCTGCGCCTCCTTAAAGCTCTTGGCGAACAGCGCGACCGTCAGCTGCACCGCGGCGAACAACACCGCCACCGGTATCACCATCGCAAAGACACCGATCAGGCCCATCGGATCAATCAGCATCGGGGCCGCGCTTTTCGCCGCCCCCGCCGCCGCACCTTCGGCGCCGCCGCCAAACACGATCGGAGCCAGAAACGCGCTCAAGCCCATCATGCCGATCGCCAGACCCACGGTCGCGGCCGAGGCCGTCAGCACCAGCAGAAATTTTCCCATCACGATGTTGATGCGGTTCACCGGACTGCACAGCAGCGTCTCCATCGTGCCGCGTTCTTTTTCGCCGGCCGTCAAATCCATCGCCGGATACATCGCACCGGTGAAGCACAGGATGATGATCATGTAGGGCACGAACCCGCCGATGGCGTTGCCGCCGACTTTTTCGGGCGGAGCAACGTTTTTTGACTCGATCTTGAACGGCGTAACCAGCGACTCCGGCAGACCGCGGTCGCGCAGGCTGTTTTCCACATGTTGGGAACGATAGCGCTCCAAAAACCCATCCACCTGGCTGCGCCCCATGCTGGACTTCATCTCGCCCTCATAATGCAAAATGCGCACAACCGGCACCGCGCCGGAGTCGATCGCCGCATCAAAACCGGCCGGGATCTCCACCGCCACGCGCACCCGCTTGTCGGAGACGGCAGTCTTGTAGTCGGCAGTGGCGGGAACGATGCGAAACTCGTCGTGCGCCTTGAAGGCCGCCACGAGTCGGGGCGAATCCGCGCCGCCCACCAGCATGACAGGCGAGGTCTCGCCGCGGGCTTTCTTCATGATGTTCTTCATCACGAAACCGGCGCCAAAAATCAGCAGTGGGATGATGACCGTCGGCACAACGATGGTCGAAATGAGCGTGCGGCGATCGCGGATCGCGTCGCGCAGCTCCTTGCAATAGATGGTGCGAATGGCGGACCAGTTCATGGCGTAATCCTGCGTGATTATGGTTGGGCGACCGCGGCCAGGGCGGCCTCGCCGCCCACGGCTTTGACGAAAATCTCCTCCATGTCGGTTTCATCAAACCGCGCGCGCAGCTCGGCCAGCGTGCCTTCGGCGACGAGTCGCCCGGCGTGGATGATGCCGATGCGGTCGCAGATTTTTTCCACCTCGCTCATCACGTGCGTGGAATAGATGACGGTCTTGCCGCGATCGCGGCACTGGCGCACGAACTTCACGATCGCGCGCGCGGTCATCACATCGAGCCCGAGGGTCGGCTCGTCGAAGATCATCACCGCCGGGTCGTGCACGAGCGTGCGCGCAATAGACGTCTTTTGCTTCATGCCGGTGGAAAACTTGTCGCAGCGGCGGTCGAGAAAATCGTGCATATCAAGCTGGTCGGCGAGCAGGTTGACGCGATCGCGCAGCACTGCGCCATCGAGCCCGTTGAGGCGGCCGAAATACTCCACCATCTCGCGTGCGGTGAGCCGGCCGTAAAGCGCAGTGCTTGCCGCGAGAAAGCCCACGTTGGCCCGCACCTGATTCGCCTCAGTCGCCACATCGTGGCCGGCGACGACCGCGGAGCCGCTCGTCGGCTTGAGCAGCGTGGCCAACATGCGCAGGAACGTGGTCTTGCCCGCGCCGTTGGCCCCGAGCAGGCCGTAGATTTGCCCGGGCTCGGCCCGGAGGGACACATCCTGCACGGCGAGGATTTCACCGCGCTTTTTATCGCGGAAGGATTTGGAGAGGTCGCGAGCTTCGATCATGGGATGGGGAAAATCATTTAAAATGTGGAACTCAGGGAAACAGGAATAGAAGTCATCTGGAGTTGAAAGATCGATGCACTCGGGTTGTTTCCAGTATTCCCGCCTTCCACATAAAATTTATAGGCTCATGCGTTCGCGAAACTCCTGCGCCTGCCGGCGGCTCAGCTCGACCTTGGTGCCGCCCTTGAGCTGCACGAGCAGCCCGCCGCTGAACCAGGGTTCGATTTTGTCAATACATGCGAGGTTGATGAGTTGGCGCCGGTTGGCCCGGAAGAAGTGCTTCGGGTCGAGCCGTTCCTCCATCGCGTTGAGCGAGCGAAAGAGCTGCGGCTGCGCGTTGTCGAAATGCACGCGCGTGTAGTTGCCCTCGCTTTCGAGTAGCCGGATTTGCCGCACCTCGACAAACCAGCAGTGGTCGCCTTCGCGCACGAAAACTTTGTCGTGGGCGGAAAGCGCCGCTGGCTGCTTGCTCTGCTCGGTCGGCGCGGTCCGCGCGGGGTCGGGCACGGTATTCAAGCGCTCGATGGCCGCCGCCAGCCGTGCGGGGTCCACGGGCTTGAGCAGGTAGTCGAGCGCGTTAAGCTCGAAAGCTTTCACGGCAAACTCGTCAAACGCGGTGGTAAAGATCACTTGCGGCACTGGCGGTGCCAGGGACGCGAGCAAGTCCATGCCGCTCTCGCCCGGCATCTGCACGTCGAGAAAAAGTAGGTCGGGCTGGTGCGCGGCGATTTTTTCGCGCGCCTGCCTCGCGTTGGTGGCCTCGTCGCAAATCTCGATCTGGGGAAATGCCGCGAGCAGGCGGCGCAGCTCGTTGCGGGCGAGCCGCTCGTCGTCGATCAACAGCGCTTTCATGCCGGAATCAATTCGGACGCCCGGATGGCGATCTGCGGGATGCGCGCCTCGGCCACGACGAGGTTGGCGTTTTCCGCGCGCAGTTGCAGGCTTGCGCGCTCCCCGCCGAGCAACCGCAGGCGCTCCGCGGCGTTGCGCAGGCCGAGCCCCGTGCCCACGGGCGTCTCCGTGTGGACGTCGGGCAGCGTGCCGGGATTCGTCACCCGCAAAACCAGATCATCGCCTTCGCAACGCGCGATGATCGCGACCTCGCCGCCTTCGGGCAGTTTGGCGATGCCGTATTTGACCGCGTTCTCGACCAGAGTTTGCAGCAGCATCGGCGGCAGGGAAAATTGCCGCGCCGCCGGATCCACATCCACGCGCAGCCGCAAGCGTTCCTCGTGGCGCACCTGTTCGAGCGCGAGGTAATCGTTGACCACGCGCAGCTCATCCTCGAGCGGCACGGTCTCGAGCTGGCCGCTTTGCAGCGAGTAACGCAGCAGATTCGCCAACTGCGTGACCGACTGCCGCGCACGCGTCGGGTCCTCGTCGATCAGCGCGCGCACGGAATTGAGCGCGTTGAAGATGAAGTGCGGGTTGACCTGCGATTTCAGCGCGCGCAACTCGGCTTCCTTGACCGTGGCCTGCAAATGCACGCGCTCGATCTCCAAGCGGCGGAAGCGATCCGCGATGTTGTAGCCGAAATAGAGCAGCGACCAGAGCAGCAGAATCCACACGCCGTTAAACACGCCGTAAATAAAGCGCACCAGTTCGGAGATCTGCATCTTCTCGGCGTCCGACACGGTCAGTTGATAGAACGGCCAATCCAGCACGGCCCAAAGCGAGGACAACAGCACCACCGCCACCAACACGCGCGGCAACAACGCCGACCAGTTCAGGTGCTTCCACCCGCGCCGATGAATCCACAGGCGGAACAGATGCGATAATAGCCAGCCGATCGCGTTGCTCCCCACGCACACACAGGCCCATCGCAAAGTGATGCCCCGGTTCAACAATGCCAGCCCCATGCAGACCAGCGTGAAACCGCCCCACCCGACGACTTGCGCGAGCACGTAGAGTTTGTCCTGCCTCTCGGGACATGCGGAGGTGTCGTTCATCAATTGCACGGGACTATGTGGATTCGCACGCAAGGTTCCAGCCGAACCTAGCCACCCGGAGCGCCAAGTCGGTGCGTTTTGGACCAGCGGTTTGCCAGCCGTAGGAACGGCATCATGCGCGGATCAAGGCGGGATTGCCCCGCCGCAAGAAAGGCTCACGAATGTCCCCATGTCCTCCGCTCCCTCTGTCGCCATCGTCGGCAGTTTCAACCAAGATCTCACCTGGCGCTGCGCCGAGTTTCCCGCCCCCGGCGAGACCATCGTCGGCGCGTTCACCAGCGGCCCCGGTGGCAAGGGTGCCAATCAAGCCGTCGCCGCCGCGCGGGCCGGCGCGACCACGGCCTTTGTCGGTGCGCTCGGCGACGACGCCTTCGGCCATGAAGCGCGCCGGTTTCTCGCCGCCGAGGGCATCGCCGTCCACGCCGCGCCCAAAAAACTCCCGACCGGCAACGCCGCCATCCTCGTCAACGACCATGGCCAAAACCAGATCGTTGTCGCCCTTGGCGCCAACGCCGCGATCACCCCGCGCGACGTGACCGCCAGCCTGCTCCGCGGTGCCCGGGTCGTTGTTTGCCAGCACGAAACCACGCTGGGCATCAACGCCCACGCCTTCCGCCTCGCGCGCCGCTCCGGCGTCACCACGGTGCTCAACCCCGCGCCCATGCGCGGCGATTTCGACTCCGCGATTCTCCAGCACACCGACGTGCTGATTCCCAACGAAACCGAATTCGTCGCCCTCGCCCACCAGCTCAAGCTCACCGGCAAGACCGCGCTGACCGAGAAGAAACTCGCCGCGCTTTCGCCAGCCGCCCTGCACCGCCTCTGCCGCGCCTTTGGCGTGCCCACTGTCATCGTCACGCTCGGTAAACGCGGCTGCTTCGTTTCCCAACCCAGCACCCACACGATCATCCCAGCCTACACCGGCATCAAGGTCGTGGACACGACCGGTGCCGGCGATGCCTTTTGCGGCGGCTTCGCCGCAGGCTTGGTCAAATTCAACGGTGACACCCTCGCCGCCGCCCGCTTCGGCAACGCCGTGGCCGCCCTCTCCGTGACCAAACGCGGCACCGCCCCCGCCATGCCCACCGCCCGCGAGCTCGCCCGTTTCCTCAAACGCCTCCGCTAAAGTGTCATCTATTAAATGACGCCTTTCGCCCACGCGCGGACCTCATTGCCCGCACAACCGCTACTCCAAACGGAAGCCTTCCGCAGGATCGTAGGTGATGACGCTCAGGTGCCGCGAACGCGCCTCGATCACAGTCGTCCATTCCCGGGTGCCGTTTTCGTCGGTAAGCTTGATCATGACATCGTGCCGACCGGGCGGCACGGTGCGACGCCACACGTCTATGGCCGGACCATCGCGGGAAACACCCTTGGCATCGTAACGCCGGGCCGGGCCGGTGACGCCATCGACCGTGACCTGTAGCTCGACTGGCACGCGCTTCGCCGTCTCGAATGAACGGCCGCGCATGTGCACCGGCAGCTTGGCCTGCTGCTCCGCCGAAAGGGCGGACGCATTTGCCTCGCGCGCGCCCAGCGCCTTGAAGGATACGACTAGTTCGGGCTCATCCGAAGCCGGATGGCGCACCCACAGATGGCTGCCTCCCGCCACCAGCGCGATGATCGCCGTCAACAGCACCAGGCAAGCCACCGTGCGCGCCGCGTTCCACGGCGCGGGGGCTTGGTCAGCGCGACCCGTTTCCCATGCCGCCACTTCCTTGGTCAAAGTCGCGGTCGCGCCCGGCACGCTTTCAAACACCCGCACCGTCGAAAAATCGCGACCGCCCGCACGAAAGGGGCGGAAAGACGGCTTGCGCGTGCCGGCCATGCGCTCGACGGCCCAGCGGTTGCCATCGCGCGAGGCTGATTCCGCCCGGCCGTCCCCCACGATCGCCACGCGCTCAACGCCCGCCGCCAGCACGCGTTCGATAAATTTCGGGCGCACCCACGCCGCCGTCGGCACCGCTTCGACGGTGTAGCCCGGGAGCGCGCGCGACCAGTCGGTGCGCGCCACCGCCGCCGGTTCGCCCCAAGCATCCCCGGCGACAAGGGCCAGTTTCACGGGTTGCCCCTCGGCCAACTTGGCTTGCAGCCCGGCCAGAATGCCGGGCTCGCGGTCCACGGCGTCAAACCACGGCATGCGCATGGCCTCCGAATCGCAGGAGCCCACGCAGACCGCGCAGCCCACGCATAGCGTCGGGTCCACCCTCGCCTCGGTCGCGAACCAACGTGTGTCGCTGCGCGGCACCATGTGCACCGCGTCATACGGACAGTCTTGCACGCATTGAGTGCAGGCGTGGCAGCGGTCGGCATCCACCACGGTTTGAAACGCGGCCGGCGGCCGGCGATCGTCTTCCCGCGCCTTGGGCGAGAAACGCCGCCCAAGCAGCCACGGCAACGCCGCGCCCAGCAAACCCACGCCGCCAATCGCGACCCACAATCCGCCGCTTTGCCAGCGCAGCGCCAGCGCCAACGGCGTCAAATACCACGCGTCCACCGTGAGCTCCGCCGGCTTCTCCATCATGCGCGCCGGCGGATCGAGCGGCGCGGGCAGCCACCACGAGGCCACGGCTAGGGCGACAAGCGCCGCCACTTGCAGTCGGCGCGATGGCAGCAACCTAACCCGGTTGAGCCGCAACACGTGCACCAGCAGCCCCACCGCGATCATCAACGGCAGCAGCATGTGCAGGAAAAACACGACGAAGAACAGCAGGCTCGGCACCATGCGGTCGGTCAGAAACAACCGCGCCAGCGGCTCGCCAAAGATCGGCAGCCCGTCGAGAAACTGCATGGAGGTCACGGCGATCTCGCGCGCCGGTTGATCCCAGACCAGCCAGAAGCCCGTCCACCCGATGAACCACACCAGCGCGATCATCCCCACGCCTGACACCCAGGCCAGCCAGCGCGCGCCGGCGAATTTGCGCGCCGCCAACATGCGCAGCGCGTGCAGCATGATGAACGCCATCGCCATGTCCGAACTGTAACGGTGCACCGCCCGCACCCAGCCACCCAACGAGCGTCCGTCGAGCGCCAGCGCCGCCAGCGAATCGTGCGCTTGATGCAGGCTGGAGCGATACCACACCAAAAGCGCCACGCCCGAAACCACCGCGATCAGCAGCGCGAAATTCGCCATGGCTCCGCTCTGCGCCAGCGGGTTGCCCGTGTCGGGCAGCCAACGCGCCAGCGCGCGGTCCAGCCGCGCGAACAGATTGTCCACCGCGCCCAACAGGCGTTCGCCGCGCGCCGTGGGCGGGGGCGTGGGCGTGGGGACAGACGCTGCCTCCGCACTCATGCGCCGGTCGCCTCTGCCTCGGCCGTCAGGGCAAGGATGGCTTCACGCAGCCAACCTTCGTGGCGGCGATCCAACTTAAACCGATAGGCGATGCGCCCTTGCGCATCGACGAGGATGAAGAGATTGGCGTGTTCCACGAGGCCGGTCTTGTAGTCACGCCGGGCGGAGAATTGCCAATTTTCCAGCACGCCGCGCATCGCCGCGGGATCGCCATTGAGATAGCGAAACTGGGGATACACGAAACCGTAGCCCTCCGTCACGCGCCGCATCAGGTCAACCGTGTCGTATTCCGGGCTCAGCGAAAACGCCCAGACTCGAAGCAGGTCGCGGGCGCCAGACGGCAGGGTTTTAAGCAGCGCCTGCACTTGTTGCAAAATCTCCGGGCACGAGGTCGCGCAGGTCGCGTAAACTCCGGTGACCAGCGTCACACCGCCGGTGAGATCCGCGCGCGCCACGGGCTTGCCCCACTGGTCAACAAGGGCGAATTCCGGCGGCGGCAATTGCGTGCGGATGCGCTCGCCCGGAAACGGCGGCACCGGCGGCTCGCCAGCCGGCCGGCCCAGCGCGTAGAGTCCGCCCGAGGCCAGCGCGCCAAAAATCAAACCCGCCACGAGCGCGCGGTAAGACCGCGCGGGCCGGACCGACGGCGCGGTGGCACGCCGACGGCCCATGCTCCAAATCGCGACTAGCAGGGCGCTGATGAAAAGCGGTTCCGCCAGCATAATGACCACGGCCATCCACTCCATGCCGCCGGTGCGTGGATCGTATTGGAAACACCACACCTTGAACTCCTGCGCGAACGAGCCCCAGAGCCCGCCGTTGGTCGGGGCCAGCAAAATGGCCAGCAAGAACAGTTCATAAACCGCCGTGGCCGCCGCGACAAACGTCGGCAAGCCGCTGCCGGTCAGGAACCGGCCCGCGGCGGCGAATCCACGCCACCGCGGGCGCGGCACAGAAACTTCAGCGCACGGGCCAGACATCAGCCAGTGCCTTCCAGTTGGCGAAATAATACACGGCGAAGCTGGCGAGGAAAACCCCGGTCAGCACGATGGTGCCTCGCATCGCCCAGTGGTCGCGCAGCAACGCCTCGCCGGGTGCGCCCGGCAACGTTTCCGCCACACCCCAGTCAGCCATGGCGCGACCGGAATTGGAGCGGCCGAACAAGAGCGTGCCCACGCACAGCACCACAAAGAGCAGCAGGCCGGCGACCGCGACAATCGCGCCCACGCCCATGATGCCCAAGAACAGGTGCGCCGCCGGGCCGTATACGCCCGCGTGCTCGATGTCATACACGCGACGGGCCACACCCAGCGAGCCCGCGAACGACATG